>JALRLM010000325.1 GCA_023254435.1 Hydrocarboniphaga sp. | reverse complement strand
TCGAGGCTGTCGTGCATCCAGCCCAGATCCCATTTCATCGTGAAGCCCAGGCCGCCCTGTTCCACCGGCGCGGTCACGCCGGGCCAGGCGGTGGACTCCTCGGCGATCACCAGTGCGCCCGGATGCGCCTCGCGCACCACGCGATTGAAGTCGCGCAGAAACTCCACGGCCTCCAGATGCTCGCGCCCGCCATGACGATTGGGGCGCCACTGGCCCGGATTGCGGCCGTAGTCGAGATAGAGCATCGACGCCACCGCGTCGACGCGCAGGCCGTCGATGTGAAACTGCTCGATCCAGTACAGCGCATTCGACATCAGGAAGTTGCGCACCTGCGGACGACCGTAGTCGTAGATCAGCGTGCCCCATTCGGGATGCTCGCCGAGCAGCGGATCGGGGTATTCGTAGAGCGGCTGCCCGTCGAAATGGCGCAGGCCGTGCGCATCCTTGGGAAAATGCGCGGGCACCCAATCCAGGATCACGCCGATGTCGTGGGCGTGGCAGTGATCGACGAAGTAGCGGAAGTCGTCGGGCTCGCCATGACGCCGCGTGGGCGCGTAGAGGCCGATGGTCTGGTAGCCCCAGGAGCCGTCGTAGGGATGCTCCGACACCGGCAGCAGTTCCACGTGCGTGAAGCCCATGGCCTGCACGTAGGGCACGAGCCGTTGTGCAATCTCGCGATAGTTGAGGAACTCGCCGTTCGGCCCGAGCTGCCAGCTACCCAGGTGCAGTTCGTAGATCGACAGCGGCTCGCGCAGCGCGTCGCCACCGTCGCGCCGCGCGATCCACTGCGCGTCGCTCCACGCATGCGTCGACGGCGCCACCACCACGCTGGCCGTGGCCGGGCGCAGCTCGAACAGGCGGCCATAGGGGTCGGACTTGAGCAGGCGTTCGCCGCTTGCGGCGACGATCTCGAACTTGTACAGCGCCCCCGGACCGACGCCGGCGACGAAGGCCTGCCAGACGCCGCTGTCGCTGCCGTGCAGCGCGTGGCGCTCGCCGTTCCAGCCGTTGAAGTCGCCGACCACGGTCACCGCGCGCGCATGCGGCGCCCAGACCGCGAAGCGGGTGCCGTCCACGCCATCGACGCGGGTCGCATGGGCGCCGAGAAAATCCTGCGCGTGCCAGTGGCGGCCCTCGCCGAACAGGTGCAGATCGAAGTCGGCGAGCGCTGCGGGGGCAAGGTCGGTCACGCGCAAAAAATCCCTGTCGTTGCAAAGGTGGAAAGGCTGCCGTCAGCCGCCTGTCCGCTACTATCCTACGAGGATAACGAACGCCAACCGAATCAAGCCCAAACCGAGGACAGGATGCGAGTGCTTTTCGCCGCCAGCGAGTGCTGGCCGCTGATCAAGACCGGCGGACTCGCCGACGTGGCCTACGCGCTGCCGCTGGCGCTGGCGCGCGCCGGCATCGAGGTGCGCGTGGTGCTGCCGGCCTATCGCGGGCTGGCGGCCAGGCTGGAACAGCCACAGCTGAAGCACCGCATGGACGTGCGCGGCCAGCCCTTCGGCATCATCGAAGGCCGCCTGCCCGGCACGCCGCTGCTGATCTGGCTGGTCGACGCGCCTTATCTGTACGACCGCGCCGGCGACCCCTACCGCGACGAGCATGGCCGCGACTTCGCCGACAACGCCTGG
>JALRLM010000314.1 GCA_023254435.1 Hydrocarboniphaga sp. | reverse complement strand
GATGATATTGAGCACGACGGTGTCGAGCTCGTGGGTATTCAGTACCGTCAACCGGGCGACGCCCACCATCAGGCCGATGATATTGAGGCCCAGCAGCACCATGTAGGGCTTGGCGATGTCGCGATCGAAATACTCGTTCTGCACCAGACCGCCCTTGGCGGTCACGTTGAAGGTACCGAGCTTGGGGTTGATCAGCGCGAGCAGCGTCGGCACCAGAATGTAGGTCGCCAGCACCGTCTCGTAGACTTCGGCCCAGAACGAATGCCGGAACGGACCCTGCAATCGCGAGTTGGTCAGGTTGGCGTGCATGATGTGCGGCGCCGCGTAGGCCAGGATCAGCAGCGCACCGGCCTGGATGATGTGCGCTTCGAAGAACAGGTAAGACAGCGGAGCCGACAGGAACACCAGTCGTGGCAAGCCGTAGAAGAAGTGCAGCATCGCGTTGGTGTAGCAGAGCCGCTGGCCCCAGTTGAGTCCCTTGGTCAGCAGCGGGTTGTCGACGCGGAAGATCTGCGCCATGCCACGCGCCCAGCGGATACGCTGACCGACGTGCGCCGACAGCGACTCGGTGGCCAGACCAGCCGCCTGCGCCAGATTGATGTACGCCGTGTTCCAGCCCAGGCGGTGCATCTTGAGCGCGGTGTGCGCGTCCTCGGTCACCGTCTCGACCGCGATGCCGCCCACTTCCATGAGCGCCGTGCGGCGCAGTACCGCGCAGGATCCGCAGAAGAAAGTCGCATTCCAGAAGTCGTTGCCGTCCTGCAGCAGGCCGTAGAACAGCTCACCCTCGTTGGGCACCTTGCGGAAGGTGCCGAGGTTGCGCTCGAACGGATCGGGCGAGAAGAAGTGGTGAGGCGTCTGCAGCATCGCCAGGCGGTCGTCGCGCAGGAACCAGCCCAGCGTGATCTGCAGGAAAGAACGCGTCGGCACGTGATCGCAATCGAAGATCGCGATGTAGTCGCCCTTGGTCTTCTCCATCGCGCGATTGAGGTTGCCGGCCTTGGCGTGCTTGGAGTCGTTGCGCGTGATGTGCGTAGCGCCGACGCTGGCGCAGAACTCGCGGAACTCCTGGCGGCGACCGTCATCGAGCACGTAGACGTTGAAGCGATCCTTGGGCCAGTCCATCGCCAGCGCGGCGAGCACGGTCGGACGCACGACCTTGAGCGGTTCGTTGTAGGTCGGGATGTAGATGTCGACCGTGGGCCACTGATCGACCTTGGCCGGCAGCGGACTGGGCTTGCGCTGCAGCGGCCACAGCACCTGGAAGTAACCCAGCAGCAGCACGACATAGGCGTAGAACTCCGCCAGGATCAGGCCGATGGCGAAGAAGTTGTCCAGGATGCTGCGCTGGGCGAAGCCCACCGACTCGGTGACGCGCCAGTACATGTAGCGCGTACTGACCAGCACCGAGATCGCCATCATGATCAGCGAGACCAGGCGGCCTTCGATGCGATTGAGCCAGCTTGCCGCCAGGAACATCGAGATCGCGAACAGACCCTGCCAGGCCAGTGACAGCGGCACCGTGATGACCGTGTAGGCCGGAATCAGCGATGCCAGCAGCACCAGCCAGAGCGCCCAGGGGTGCTCCCAGATCGGCTTTTCGACCAGCCGTTCGATGCTGCGGTCCAGATCTCGATTGAGAAGGCCGAGTGCCATGTCAAACCCTTTCGGACAGCCAGCCCGCCACGGCGCGGAAATCACGCGTGGCGATGGAGTCGGGTGCGTAGCGGGACACCGGCAGCTGCGAGGCCATGGCCTCTTCCACCGCGGCGTCGAAATGCAGCGTGTGCGGCACCATGCGCGCACCGAGTTCGCGATCCATCGCGGTGAACACGTCGCGGCACAGCGCGCGCGCGTTGTTCATGCGATTGACCACGTAGTAACCGCCCTGGAACTCAGGGCGTGGACGGCTGTAATCGTCGAGCCAGCGTTCCATGCTCGCGATGGTCACGAATGAAGCGGCATCGGGCAGCAGCACCAGCAGGGCGAACTGCGCGCACAGCAGCGCCTGCTGCAGGTACACAGAGCCACCCGGCGGCGTGTCGATGAGGATCAGCCCGCTCTCGCCCTGTTCCAGTTCGGCCAGTGCACGGCCCAGCCATTCGGGGTTGTCGCGCAGCAGCTGCTCGAAGTCACTGCGGTCGGACTCCGACAACGTGCCGTAAGGCAACACACGCATGCCCTGCGGGCTCATGAAACAGGCCTCGGCCAGCGGCTGATCCTGCAAGGCCTGCAAGGCGATGCCGCGCGACTCGTCCAGCGTCATCTGCAGGTGCAGGCGCAAGGCATTCTGCGGGTCGAGGTCGACCACGGTCACGTCGCGGCCGCGGTCGCAAAGCGCCGCCGCCAGATTGGCGACCACCGTCGTCTTGCCGACCCCGCCCTTGGGCGAGACGACAGCGACGACGGCCGGACCGGAAGTCATGTCGAAGAAGTCCAAGAGGTCAGCGCGGCTTCGGCGCCCCGGAGATGCGACTGAACACATCACCGAGGTTTTCTTCCTTGGGCTTCCTGGGCTTGGGCACGGCGTCGCTGGCCACGTAATTGAAGCGCAGTCGCGAGTTGCGCGACTGCTGCTGCCGGCGCGGATCGGCCAGACGCAGAAAAGTACTTTGGAGCTCGGAGCCCGGCTCTGCGGCGACGGTCGGCACGTAAGTGGTCTGCAGCGATTCGCCAGGCGCTTCAGCCGGCGGAGGCGTATTGATCACGACCGGAGCCGTCACCGCCTGTGCGGCTGCCGGCCCCACGACCTGGGCCGGCACCGGGCGGACGGTGGCGGCAGGCACTTCGACGGCGGGCACCGGCGCCAGCTCGATCGGCGGCACTTCGGCAACGTCCGGCTCATCGACGGCGTCGCCCGACTCGAAGCCCGTTGGCTCGATGACGAGATTCGTCGGCATGGGCACCTCGGGCACGACCGGCTTCTCGGCTTCGGTCGGCATGATGCGAGTCTGGTCGAGCAGCAGCCGGCGAGTGGCCTGCGCGGCCGGATCGGCTTCGGGCCGGCTCATGGCCTGCACCTGCGCAGCCGCGGCTTTCAGCAGCGCACCGACCTCCTGCGATCCGGCGGGTGCCGCGGCGCGGGGCTGGGCCGGCGCTGCCGCCGTGGCGGGACTGTCGCCGCGCTGGCCCACACGCGTGGGCGATTCCATCGCCGCGCGAATCAAGGGCCAGCGCTGGCTCGGTTCGGCCGCGACACTCACGGTCGGCGTGATGCGCTGGGTCATCGGCCCGGCGGTCGGCTCGCTCGACCCGGGCTGTGCTGGCGGGACCTGGGTGGGCGGCTCGGCGCGCGTCACGTCCACCTTGGGCGCGGCACGGCTCGCAGCAGGAGCCTGCGCCGGCGCACGAACGGTCTGCGGGAGTTTTTCGCGCAGCTCTCTGTAGTCCCCGGGATTCAGGCCCAGGTGGGAAAAGAGCTGCTTGATGTCATCGCTGCGGTCGGCCATGGCGTCTCTCCCTCGCCGGTTGGCTCAGGCGAAATAACTGGGGTGAGCCAGCCGGAAGCGCAGCGTATCGACAACGCCCTCCGCTCCGCCAATCTGATGCAGCTCGAGCTGATTGGTGGCCCCGACCTGGCGCAACCAGGTCGCATAGAGCCCCTCGAGCAGACCCGCCGCCCAGCTCAAGGACTGCTCACCGAAAGCCTGGCGCAGCGGCGCACAGGAATGCATGAATTCGAGGGAGGACTGCATATCGCGAACCTTGACCCAGCCCCAGGCCTGCTTGGCGAAGTAGGCATTGGCGTTGGTTTCGAGCTCGGCCAGGCTGGCGCCGGCGGGCAGCGGATCGCGGGCCGCGAGGCGACCGCCGATCATGAAGAAGAAGGCCCGCAGCTCCTCGACGGGCATCTGGGCGTTGAGTTCGTCCGCCAGTGCGCGCAAAAAGCCCAGCCACGAGGCATCGCCTGCACGCGACTGAAAGTACGCCAGACTACCCTGTTCGATGTCGCTCATTCGCAACTCCCGGCCCCTTCGGCCGGGCACGGACAAGCGCGCGGCGTCATTATCTCAACTTTCCCTTAAAATAAAGGGGAAACGTATTGATATCAATGCCGATAGCGCTTCTTGCCGATCCGTGATGACGCTACGTCGACCAGGGCTTCGTGCCTTGATTCGTGATTATTGTTTCGCGATCAAGTAACCGGATTCAGTAGACAAAAGCTACCGACAGGCAATTCAGGTCGCCAGATGCGAAAAACCCGCCCCATATTGCAAGCTTGGGGCGGGTTCGGGCAGACGGAAAACCCTCAGCGACTTTCGGCGCCGAAGAACTTCTTATGGGTAGGTACTGACGACGGACGCGTACACTACACAAAAGATGGCGGAAGCCAATGGACTGAGGTGACCTCAAATCTTAAAGGTCTTCCAAAAGGTTCATGGATTGC
>JALRLM010000285.1 GCA_023254435.1 Hydrocarboniphaga sp. | reverse complement strand
GGCCGGCTCGAAAGCATGGCGCTGCGCGTCGGCGCGCAGGAAGTCGGCGGCGATGCCGAGCCTCTGCGCACGTTCGCGCGCGGCGGCCAGCATGGGCTCGGACACGTCGACGCCGACGCAGCGCCCGCCGGCGCCAAGCTGCTGCGCGACGGCCAGCGTGGTGGCGCCCGCGCCACAGCCGATGTCGAGCACCCGACGAGCGCCGGCATCACGCACGGCCTCGGCGAGCCGCGCGGCCTGCGGCTCGAACAGGCGATCGAGCAGGTCCTGCATGCGCACCCAGGCCTGTCCGGCCGCGCCGTTCCAGATCGCCTTCTGGTCGGCCTGCTGCGAATCGTTCGTCGTCATGAGCGGGCCCGGTGTGTCTCGATTCCGGGACGCCATCGCGCCGGCGGCGACGGCGGAATCGGGAAAGACGAAAAGCAACCGACGGCTTGCATGGCCCGCTCCAGTCGTGAAGAAAGTCGATCGGCTGGCAGACGGCTTGCCGCGGCAGCGCGCACGAGCGGCGCGATAGGAGCGCAACCTTATCGACCGCGTTCGTCGATGACAACGCTTGCTTTTTCACGACGGATGCCGACGCGAGGCCGCCGGCGTCCTGCGTTGTTCACAGCCACTGTCGACAAGCCTGTGGAAAAGCCATGGAGCAAGTCGCGTCAGCCCTGCTGCAATCGGGGCTTTGCGCGATATGGCGCAAAAATGATCGCTCGATGAGCGACGAACCGTGCTTGTAAATGTTCCACGCCGGGCGCCGTCACGGTCGCCGTCCTGTGCGTTGTGCACAGCGACTGTCGACAAGCCTGTGGACAAGCCATGGAGCAAGTCGCGCGGACCTCGCTGCGAAAAGGGGTTTGCGCGATGTGGCCGAAAAATGACCTGCGAATGACCTGCGCGTGACACCCCGCCCTCGGCTGGCCGGGCGTGGCTCAGCGACGCGAAGCCGGCTTGCTTTTTCGGGCCGCGGATGCTGGAGCGGCCTTGGCGACGGCCACCGACTGCCGCGGCTCGGCGAAGCTGCTGCGCATGAAGTCTGCGAAGGCGCGCACGGCCAGCGAGGGCTGGCGATGGCTGGGATACACCGTGTGCACGCCGGTCACGGGCGGACGATAGTCGTCGAGCACGGTCACCAGCCGGCCCTGCGCGATGGCGTCGCCGACGATGAAAGTCGGCAGGTGCGTGTACCCCAGGCCCGCGCAGGCGGCATCGCGCAGCACCTCGCCGTTGTTGCTGCACAGCCGACCGGCGATGGCGACGAGCCTGGGCTTGCCGCCCACCGTGAAGCTCCATTCCACGTGGCGCTTGTGGCCGTACGGCAGGCAGTCGAACTGGCGCAGGTCCTCGGGCCGCGCGGGCGCTCCGCGCCGCGCCAGGTAGGCCGGGCTGCAGCAGGTGACCATCTCCATCAGCGAGACACGATTGGCGATCAGCGACGAGTCCGGCAGCACGCCGATGCGCACGCCGATGTCGAAGCCTTCGGCCACCAGATCCACCGTGCGATCGTTGAGTTCCAGTTCCAGCACCACGTCGGGATAGGCATCGAGAAAGCGCGGAATCACCGGACTCAGGTGCAGGGTGCCGAAGGTCATCGGCGCCGACACGCGCAGGCGTCCGCGCGGCGCGGTGTTCTGCCGCGCGATGGCCTGTTCCACGCCGTCGACCTCCTGCACCAGCCGGCTGGCGTGCTCGTAGTACTGCTGCCCGGCCTCGGTGGTGCGCAGCGTGCGCGTGGTGCGGATCAGCAGGCGCACGCCCAGCCGCGCCTCCAGCGCGATTAACCGCTTGCTGACGAACTGCTTGGACAGCCCCAGCCGGTCGGCCGCCGCGGTGAAATTGCCGGCATCCACGGTGGCCACGAACAGGCGCATGTCTTCGAGCTGATTCATGCCTCGCCCCACTCCATTTCCAGGCCCTTTATTGTCAACCCAATGGCGACGATGAATCGCATCGTAGGCGATTTTTAGTCTCTCATGGCGACATTACGATGGTCTCCATGGTGATCGGGCAGACGCCGCGATCACTCCCACCGAAGCCGGAGACCGACATGCTCAACATCACTCACGCCAACCAACGCGGTGTCGCCAACCATGGCTGGCTGCGTTCGCGCCACACCTTTTCGTTCGGTGGTTACTACAACCCCGACCAGATCGGTTTCTCCGACCTGCGCGTGATCAACGACGATCGCGTCGACGGCGGCGAAGGCTTCGGCACGCATCCGCATCGCGACATGGAAATCTTCTCCTACGTGCTCGAAGGCGCGCTGTCGCATCGCGACACCATGGGCAACGGCTCCACCATCCGGCCCGGCGACGTGCAGATGATGAGCGCCGGCAGCGGCGTGGCGCACAGCGAGTTCAACGGCGACCGCGACGAGCTCGTGCATTTCCTGCAGATCTGGATCGTGCCCAACGTGCGCAACGCCGAGCCGCGCTACGCCGAGCGCAACTTCAGCGAGCAGGACAAGCGCGGCCGCCTGCGCCTGATCATCTCGCCGCAGGGTGACGACGGCTCGCTCGAAGTGCGCCAGGACGTGAAGGTCTACGCCGGCCTGTTCGATGGCGACGAAACCGCCACCTACACGCCGCCCAAGGGCCGCTACACCTACGTCCATGTCGCCCGCGGCACGGTGGAGTTGAACGGCGAGACGCTCGGCGACGGCGACGGTGTGCGCATTCGCGACGACGAGCCGCTGAACTTCGCCAGGGGCGATGGCGCCGAGGTGCTGCTGTTCGACCTGCGCCCCTTCGAAGTGCCCGGCCTGGGATAAGCACC
>JALRLM010000373.1 GCA_023254435.1 Hydrocarboniphaga sp. | reverse complement strand
CGCTTGGCGCCGTACTTGGAACGGCCCTGACGGCGCTTGTCGACGCCGGAGGCGTCCAGCGCACCGCGGACGGTGTGGTAGCGGACACCGGGAAGATCCTTGACACGGCCGCCACGAATCATGACGACGCTGTGCTCCTGCAGGTTGTGGCCTTCACCGCCGATGTAGCTGGTGACTTCGAAACCGTTCGTGAGGCGAACGCGGCAGACCTTACGAAGAGCGGAGTTGGGCTTCTTCGGCGTCGTGGTGTAGACGCGGGTGCAGACGCCACGCTTCTGGGGCGAGGCTTCGAGCGCCGGAGCCTTGCTCTTGTAGGTCTTCGGGCTGCGGCAATTCCGCACGAGCTGGTTGATTGTGGGCACGCTGGATACTTCCCGGCTTGACAAAGAGATGACAGACCACGCGAGGCGGCCTATCGGGAAAGGGCGCGCATCGTAAAGGGGGCGGAAAGTGGTGTCAATACGCGCAGGCCCTTCAGTTCGGGGTACGAAACGCCATCAACCCTCACCTGCAGCGGGCGAACTCTATCGCGCTACCCTGGCAGCCGTGCAATGCGTCGGCCGAGCCAAGGCGCGCCGCACGCCAACGGCAGGAGCATGACCGCCTTAATATGGGCCAGCGGCCAGCACCTTACAGCTCATCGCCTCGACAATGACCTTACTCGTTACCGGCTCCGCCGGCTTCGTCGGCACCTGCGTCGTCCGGCAGTTGATCGCCGAAACCGACGAGCCCGTGGCCAGCGTCGATGCGCTGACCTACGCAGGCAACCCGCTTTCATTCGGCCCGGCCGCGCAGTCGCCACGACACCACTTCGAACATGCCGACATCCGGGACGAGGCGCGAATGCGCGCCATCTTCAAGCACTACCAGCCGCGCGCCATCCTGCACCTGGCCGCCGAAACCCACGTCGATCGCTCCATTCACGCCCCGGCCGAGTTCGTCAGCACCAACATCGTCGGCACCCTGACGCTGCTGCAGGTCGCCCAGGACTACTGGCGCAACCTGCCCGAGCCGCGCAGAAACGCCTTTCGCTTCCAGCACATCTCCACCGACGAAGTGTTCGGCTCGCTAGCCCCTGAAGCCCCGGCTTTCGAGGAGACCACGGCCTACGCCCCCACCTCGCCTTACGCCGCCAGCAAGGCGGGCTCCGATCATCTGGTTCTCGCCTGGCAGCGCACCTACGGCCTGCCGACCTTGATGACCCACTGCTCGAACAACTATGGCCCTTACCACTTCCCCGAGAAGCTGATCCCGCTGATGATCCTGAATGCCGTCGACGGCAAGCCCTTGCCCGTGTACGGGGATGGGCAGCACGTGCGCGACTGGCTGTTCGTGGAGGACCACGCCCGAGCCCTGCGCCTGGTGCTGGAGCACGGCACGCCCGGTGAAACGTACAACGTTGGCGGAGCTGCCGAGCGCAGGAACATCGATGTGGTCAACATGCTTTGCTCGGTGCTGGACGAGCTGCAGCCTTCCGGAGCCCCGCACGCCCGCTTGATCACCTACGTCAAGGACCGCCCTGGCCACGACCGGCGATACGCCATCAATTTCGGCAAGCTGGAACGCGAACTAGGCTGGCGGCCACGCGAGAGCTTCGAAACCGGCCTGCGCAAGACCGTGCGGTGGTACCTCGCCAATCCAGGCTGGGTTGCGTCCGTTCGCAGTGGCGGCTATCGCAACTGGCTGGACAAGAACTATGGCTCCCGGGAGGCCGAATGACAGGCATCACGCTGGCCGCAAGTCGCAGCGCGCCTGCGCGCCGGCCGACACCCGACAGATCGCACTAAGCGACATGCGCATCGTTGCCACCCCGCTTCCCGAGGTTCTCATCATCGAGCCCCTGGTGTTCGGTGACGAACGCGGCTTTTTCTACGAAAGCTTCAACCACCAAGCGTTCATGGCCGCGACCGGCCTCGACGTTCAATTCGTCCAGGACAACCACTCTCATTCCCGCCGCGGCGTGCTGCGTGGACTGCACTACCAGCTACAGCAGGCTCAAGGCAAACTCGTCCGCACCTCTGCTGGCGAAATCTACGATGTCGCCGTCGATCTTCGGCGGTCCAGCCCTCATTTCGGCCGCTGGTTTGGCTTGCACCTATCGGCCGACAACAAGCGCCAGCTCTGGATTCCTCCCGGTTTCGGCCATGGCTTTCTCGCACTCAGCGAGCACGCCGAGTATCTCTACAAGACCACCCACTATTACACCCCGGAGCATGAGCGCTGCATTGCGTGGAATGACCCTGATCTCGCGATCGACTGGCCAATGCCCAAGGATCTTCCCGCCCCATTGTTGTCGCCGAAGGATGCCGCCGGGACATCGCTACGGGATGCCGAGGTCTACGCCTGATGCGCATTCTGCTGATAGGGCGCAACGGCCAGATTGGATGGGAGCTGCAAAGCACGCTCGCTCCTATCGGCGATGTCGTTGCGCTCGATCGCAGCCAACTCGATCTGACCGATCTTGCTGCAGTGGCCAGCGCGATCCGGCAGGTTGCGCCGCAAGTTATCGTCAATGCAGCCGCCTACACCGACGTCGATGCGGCGGAGTCGCAAGAAGCGCTTGCACGTACGATCAATGCACTCGCACCCGCGACGATAGCCGAATCGGCTCGACGGCTGGGCGCGCTGCTCATTCATTACTCCAGCGACTATGTGTTCGATGGCAGCATCACTCGCTCATATCGCGAAGACGACACCGTCTCGCCGCTATCGGCCTACGGCCGAACCAAGGCTGAAGGTGAGCAGCTCATCGCACAATGCGGGGGGCGACATCTGATCCTACGGACATCCTGGGTATACGGCAGTCGAGGCAAGAACTTTTTATTGACCATGCTTCGTCTTGCTCGCGAATGCGATCGGCTGGCGGTCGTCGCCGATCAGCTGGGAAGTCCGACCTGGAGCCGCATGATTGCGCTGGCAACGGCAACGCTCACCAAGCGAGTCGCCGGAGACGACATCCGTGAGACCGTCCATGTCGCGAGCCAAGGGCAAGCCAGCTGGCACAGCTTCGCATCAGCCATTATTCGGGAAGGCGCCTCTCGTGGACTGTGTCCGGCCACGAGTGTGGAGCCCATAACAACAGCAGAATTCCCGGCGCCTGCGCCCCGGCCGCCGCAATCCGTGTTGTCGACCGAATGGCTGCATTCCAGGTACGGATTGCAGCTGGGTCCATGGATGCCCTCGCTGAATCGATGTCTATCCGATATGGTCCGCTAACGAGATTGCACGGGCCCCTGCCCGCCGTGTCGCGCAGCCTGGGCCGAATTGCAACGCAAGCACCACGAAGCAACGCAAGCGACAACAGAATCACATGAGAAGAAATCTGATCGCCAACTATGGCGGCACAGCACTCGTCGCAGCCTGCCAGCTCGCTGCGATCCCGTTTTATGTGCGCTTCATGGACAAAAGCGGATGGGGCTCGTTGAGCATCATTCTGAGTTGGGCCACCGCCCTGCTGGTTCTCGAAGGTGGTGCCACATTGTCGGTCAGCCGACATTTTTCGATGCGAGCCGAGTCGCGAGACAATATCGCCCACTACTTTCGCCGCATCGAAAGGCAATACTGGCTCGTGGCCGGCTTGCTTCTGGCGAGTGCTGTCGCCTGGTTTCTAGTCCAAATGGCCGGCCTGTCCACGGCCGATGGCGGGCGAAGCAAGCCCATTGCGCTGGCCCCATTGGTTCTTGCACTCACGAGCGCCCAAGTCTTCGGGGCCGTCTACCGCGGGGCGTTGATCGGCATGGGCGCGCAAGTTCGTCTGAACGCCATCGTCGCGACATTCTCGCTGCTCCGCTATGGCGTCTCGATCGTTGTTGCCTGGCTGACGTCCGATGTCGCGCCGGTCGCCGCCTCGATCATTTTGGTGATCATGCTGGAGGGAGGCGCACGCCGCATCGCCGCGCTCAGGTCCGCCAGCACCATATCAGCGGTGGCCCCCGATACTTCGCCCCCCGTCCACGATCAGACTGGCAAGAGCGCGTTGGCCCTGATTCTGTCGACCCTGATCGGGGCCTGCACTGCGCAGGTCGACAGGCTGTATCTGTCTCAAACCTTCGATCCGACAGAGTTTGGGGCGTACGCGATTGCCGTGACACTCTCGCTGTCGGCGCTTCAGATGATCTACCCAATCGCTCAGGCACTGATGCCTCGCTTGAGCGACTTCTCCCGCGGCAGTCGATCGCCGCTCCTGAGTCGCGTGGGCCTCGTGATCCTGGCAGGAGCCTGCATCGGACTCGTGATCTTCCTGCTATATGGGAAGATACTTCTTCGATGGTGGCTCAGGGACGTCGACCTCGCCGCCGCAGTTTATCCTTTGCTGTCCTTGCACCTGACAGGAACGGCGCTCAACGCCTTATGCATCCCGCATCACATCCGCCTGCTGGCACAGACACGCGATAAGGCGATTCTCAAGATCAACGCCAGCGCTCTGACCATGCAGATCGCTTCGCTGTATTTTCTATCTCAGCCACTGGGCATGATGGCAGGATCATTGTCCTGGCTTGCAGCCAATGGCACGCTGCTACTTGGTTATCAACTCACAAAGCATGAAAAACTCAACGCTACGCCGAATTAACTGGGTTCTTGCGGAGCAGATCGGCATTGATCTGCGCAAGCTCGCCTACGCGCCGGTAGGTCTTTGGAAATATGCGCTCCATCTCCTCGAATTTCGCAAGGCCTACCAGGGCACCATTCATCTGATGCCCTGCATCCACGACTGGAAGGATTCGGCCGGGTCCACCTCCACCGAGTATTTCTGGCAAGACCTGCTGGTTGCCCAGTTGATTCACCAGGCTCAGCCCCGGCGACACGTCGATGTCGGCTCGCGTATCGATGGCTTCGTTGCTCATGTGGCCGCCTTTCGACAGATCGAAGTTTTCGATGTCCGCCCCCTGACATCGAACATACCTGGTGTGGTTTTCAAGCAGGCGGATCTCATGAACCAAGATGCCGCCATGAAAGGAGTGACCGACTCCCTCTCCTGTCTGCATGCACTGGAACACTTCGGATTGGGGCGCTATGGCGACCCCATCAATCCCGCCGGCTTTGACTTGGGGATGAAGAGCCTGGCGCACCTGCTGGAGACCGGAGGCTCGCTATACCTCTCCTGCCCCGCGGGGAACGACGTCGTTTTCTACAATGCACACCGAGCCCTTGCCCCGCATACCGTCAGGCAGCAGGCGGAGCTGGCAGGGCTTTCGCTCAAGCGGGCATGGCTTTTCGATAGCAATGCCGGCCATCTGACAGGTCCCCACATGCCAGAGGACGTTCCGGACCGTCCGATGGGCGAACACATCAGCTTGGGAATATACGAGTTCCTCAAATGCTGAGGAACAGCGAGACGTTCATATCCTGACAAAGCCTGGCGGGTACAGATCGCCGGCCTGGACTCGTTGGTCGGCAAACCATCGGCTGGGCGAGACGACGATCTTATCTTTGTTGAAATTAAGCCAAGCTCCCCACCAGCTGAACGAACTGTTGGCGATGATGTTATGCGCACAGTTCGACATCAACTGCATGTCGACATAGCTGCTAGGACCGCTGTTATTGAAAATGTAATGTGCCGGCAACTTCAGATCGAGATTGGATCTCGCCCACTCGATGTCGTCTGAGAACACGAACAGCTCCGCATCAGGCTCTCGCCGGGCGATGTAGTCGACCGCAGCACTGTAGTACGCCGGCGAACATGTTCCGTGGTACTGACTCGCTGCCGTGTTGCTGACGTAGTCACCCCTGCGAACGTGAAGGCTTACCGATCGGGTCGATCGCATCTTCGACAGCCAGGCACGATTTTCGTCAGAGTCCGGCTCCTTGAATGCGAAGTCTGCCCGGATTCGATCGCTCACTTCATCGAAGTAGCGTTCGGACTGCCAGAATCCGTGAAGGTATGCCGGAGCCCCGATACGCTCGAACTCTGGCCAATAGTGGTAATGGGGCTCGACGACGAAAGAACGCGTACGCAGTTTCGCCATGCGCCTGTTCTTGAAAATTCGCCGCAGATAGAAGTTGGCCTGCAGCCCCAGCACTTTCTTGGATTCTTCAGCCGATGCGAGCTCCGTCGGCAGCGAAAAGATTCGCGGCAGTTCAAAGCCGTTGTGCTGCGCGTGTCGATTGGCCCCCCAGTCACCATAGTCCAGTCGCAGCTCGGAACCGGTTCTGAGCGCCAGGGAGCGGCCGGCAGCGTATTGAAACATCTGATTGCCCAACCCGCCAAAAACGTTCGTAATGATCATGAATCAGCCAAGGCTTCGGTTTGCAGAAGTGGGGCGGGCGACAACTGCCTGTAGCAGAGCCTCCATTTTCATCGCGTAACCGTCGAAGGAGAATCGCGCGCCCAGCCCGTCCCAGGCATTGGCCACGAAGGCTTTCGATATAGAAGCGTCGTCCAGCAACAAGGTCAGGTAGCGAACGGCCTCATCGACATTGTCAAACACGAAACCCGACTCTCCGTGGCGAACCACATCGACGTTTCCATCGCAGTTCGAAACCAGCAAAGGCAGGCCCGCGGCAATGGCCTCGATCAGCGAAACAGGCATGCCTTCCCACTGGGAAGTGGATACGTAGACGCTAGCGCCGCGCAGTTCTCCGAGCACTTCAGCCTTGGGCAGCCACCCCACGACGTCGACCCCTGCGTCACCCAATCGTTGCCTCAGCTCAAGATCACCGTCACCTATCCATCTGAACTTCACGTCCGGATGTGTTCTGGAGACGGCACTTGCGATTTTTGCGAACATCGCAGGATTCTTCTGCGCTCTGAGCTGACCGACGCTGATCACCATCCGCCCCGGTTTTGCACCGGATGCCGTTTGCTTCTGGAGCCTCCAGTCAGGGTCGAGGTGAACCGCATTCTCGACCAGCCAGCACTTCACGCCAGGCAACCACGAACGAATCCGCGCCTGTTCGGACTCGGAGCATGCGACATATGTCGACGGCGTCACGCAGGCAATCCGCTCGAGAGCGACGAACACCCAGCGCTTGAAAGCTCCAACATCGCGGCGCATGAACGAGATGCAGTGCGGGATGTAGACGATGGCGACGGGACGTCGCAATCCCAGAAGTGCCAGCCGCCCGAGGAACCCCGCAAGCGACGAATGCAGGATCACCACGTCCGTTGCGTTGCTATCGACCCGCTGGCGCAGCCGCCACAGCGCCCCCATCCAGTCCTTGGGGGCCGACATCTGCAGTTGCACCAGCCTGACGCCACTGGAGAAGGAATCCCGGACGCTGACGGGCGTCTCTGCTCTGCGCGAGTACGCCACCTCGACTTCATGCCGTTCGGCCTGCTCGCTGGCCAGCGCAGAGGCCATGGACAGGACCCCGGTAGCCGTCGACTCGATCACGTGAAGAATTTTCAGATGCGAGCCCTCATGCAACCGCACGTCCGATAAGAACCATGCTTCCGTTTGCGCCGTTGGCGTATATGCCGCGTTCCGCGATGGACTGACGAACCACGCTACCCGCCGCCACTGCCACGTGATCGCAGATCACGACGCCCTTGAGTATCACCACGTTCGAACCAATCCAGCAACGGTTCCCGATGACGACTTCGGCCTCGGCAAATTCATTTGCATGAACTCCGTGCTCCAGGTCGAAAAGATGATTGTGATCGTATATCCGCACATTCTCCCCGAGCAGGGTGCCCTCGCCAACGGTGACGCCGGCTCGTGAATTGATCGAACAGCCGTTGTTGAAGAACACGCCATCTGCGATCGATATCTGGCCCCCATCTGCAAACAGACGCAGCCCCCATCTGGACTTCATTCTGCCAAGCCGCACCCGGCCGCGGCCGCCGCGAGTTCTGATTGAGGGCAGGAATTCGGAGGCATAGGGAGCTGAGAATCGGACACGCCCCAGGCTTGCTGCCACGACCACGCACAACCAGAGATTCACCAACAGACACCTGAGCAAACGCATGTCGAGCGCACTCCTCAGCGACGCTTGAGAAAGGTTTTGGCCAGATTGAGTACCACGCCCAGCAGCCATCCCGGGCTATGTGTCATTCCGAACAGCTGCAACTGTGCCCCCGCCAGTGTCGCCTTGGCATTCAGCCAGCTCAGATTGCGAGCATGAGCAGCGTGATTGGCGCGATAGGCGATGAGCTTCTGCGAGAGATTGGCGAAACGAACACCGGGCTTCGTCGATAGCAGAGCCCAGGTCACATAGTCTTCAGCGAACAGCCCGCAGTACCCGCCGTTCTCGAGCATGACCTCACGGCGGTAGATCACCGCCGGATGGCAGATCGGATTGGAGTGATACAGCGCCTTTCTGATGCCTTTGTCGGTCTCGGGATAGCTCCACTGGCCGACGACGCGGCCAGTGAGATCGATGAGGTCGCATGCCGCGCCGCAGATCGATATCTCCGGGTGCTCGTCGAGATAGGCCACCTGCACCTTCAGCCGGTCCGGGTATGCGATGTCGTCGGAGTCCATCCGTGCAATGTATTCGCCGCGCGCGTGGTGAATTCCGAGATTCAGACTAAAGGTCAGTCGCCGGACCGGACTGCGAAACAGGCGCATGTTTTTCAGCGTTGCGCAGAACTGCTCGAGATCATCGTAGTCCTGGTCGCTCATGCCATTCGCGACGATGATGACCTCGAAATCTGTGTAGCTCTGATCAATGCAAGACTGTATCGCCAGCCTGCAATCGGCTCCGAACTGATTCGTCGCCATCACGATCGAAACGCGCGGGATCGACATTCCGTCATCATTCCCACGAGGGGCTCTTGCATTCACAGGAAACTCATTGGCTTGCCCCAGTCGTATGCCGCGGGCAGTCCGATTCCGCTGACGACGTAAGCTGCGGCCGCGCTTACCGCCATGCCGGTGGCGAGCATGAAAGCGAGCACGATCTCCCTGCTCGGCCTTGTTTTCACAAGATGGGCAAGCATGATGACGACGAAAAAGAGCTGATAGCGCGGCTGAACCAAAGGATTGAGCGATATGATCAGCAAGGTGCTGAGAAACAACAGTGCGATGTCGGACGATCGCGAATCGCTATCGTCGCTCATGAGAAACCGTATTGAGTACATCAGGCAAACGACTTCCGATACCCCTGATATCCAGTAGGCCAGCGACAGCAGGGGCAGGTTCCCCTCCATATCGAATAAAACAGGGCGGAAGGCCAGGTTGGTGCCATTGCCGAGCAGTCGGATCAGATAGCTCGAAGCACCCTCGGTTCCCAGATCGAAGTTGCCTTCGTCTTCTGCAATCTGCAGGTTGCGTGAGACGATGAATGCATCGCTGAAATACTCGTATACCAGGTGATTGAAGATCGTGATCACCACAGTACCGGCAGCCAGCAGAAAAAGGCGATAACGAGGCCGCTTCGGAGCGGTCAAGGCGGCCATCAGGGAGCCAAATGCAACGACGCCGGCTCCATCGCGTACAAGGAAAAGCACTGTGGCCAGCACCAGCCCCCAGAGCCATCGACGATTGATCAAGGCTTCGAGCAGAGGGATGTACAGCGCGACGACCATCAGATCCTTGGACGGGAGCGGAGCCGACAGCAGGAAATAGGGTGTCAGCACAAAACCGATGAGGATGCAGGCATCTCGGCTCGAAAGCACCAACAGCTGATTGGCCACAAAGTAGCCGCCGGTTCCCAGGAGAACATAGAACGGGTAGTAGTAGACGAACAGAACAGGATTGGCGGGCACGCCCGCGAATTGTTCTGGCACGACCACGCCCAACGCCTGGAACCCATCCGTCGCCAGGGCATCGATGACTTCGTGGTAAGTCTGCCCGTCGGGGACCAACCAATTCGAGACCCCCAAGAACGGCAGATTGCCCGACAACACCTGCAGAACATAGATCGACAGAGCCAAGAGCAGGAAGAGCACCTGCTTGCGCGGCGTTACAGCGGTCAGCGTCAACGGTGTCGGCATCAGTATGGTGTCTGGCCTGCGCCAGTAAGTGAAGGCACAGTCTAATGCTTTTGGAACGCTCGGAAGCCGGCGCATTCCTCTCCGTGAGGGATCGCTTAGTCGATCCGCAGGCCAGCAAGTGCCTTCCAGCAAGTCACCGAGCCGGTATGATCAAGGGATCACACAGTAAGCGAATGTGGTGACGCAGGCCGACATCGCAGGTCGCCCTCTGTCATCTGAAATCAAACGACGCCATGCACAATCCATCGGACGTAACGCCCATCCCTTTTCTCCACGAACTGCTTGAATCCTGGCCACGTCTGCTGGTCGGGGGCGTGGTAGGCGCGTCCCTTGGACTGGGCATCGCGTTGCTCTCGCCGCCTTCTTATCAGGCCGACGTGCTGCTGGCGCCGGTCAAGCACTCGGGGGGAGCAGGTGGTCTGCAAGCCTTGTCCGGCCAGTTGGGAGGCATTGCGTCTCTCGCCGGTGTTTCGCTGGGCGGGGACTCGGAAGAAGCATCGTCTGTTGCGATGTTGAAGTCACGCCTGCTCGCCACCCAGTTGATCGAGGAGGAGAACCTGCTTCCCGTTCTGTTCGCGAAGAAGTGGGATGCCGCCCGCAAGCAGTGGAAGAGCGGCGCAGCAGACGAGTCGCCAACAGTTTGGGATGGGGAGCGCCGCTTCTCCAAGAAGGTGCGCAGGGTCAGTGAGGATCGAAAGACGGGCCTTGTCACCTTGACCGTCGTCTGGACCGATCCCGGCATGGCTTCGCATTGGGCAACGGAACTCGTCTCCAGAACCAACCGCCTGGTACGTGCGCGCGCCATCGAGACAGCGCAGACGAACATCACCTATCTACGCCAGCAGCTCGACGTAACCAACATCGTCGAGGTCAGGCAATCCATCTACAGGCTGCTCGAGGAGCAGCTCAAGCAGATGATGCTTGCTCAAGGCGATAACGAATACGCATTCAAAGTGCTAGACCCCGCAGTGTCGCCCCGGAAGCCATCCGGGCCAGGAGCAGCGGTACTGACCGTTGCCGGAGCCCTGTTGGGTGGGCTGATCGCGTGTGCGCTGGTTCTGCTGCTTGGATCTTACCGCCCGAAATCTTGATCATTTGAACATCCGGAGATCGCTGCTCTGACGTCCTAAATCAAAAAGCCCCGACTGCAGGCATTCTGCAGTCGGGGCTTTTCACACCAGCCAGATGTAGCCGTAGCGTTTATTCCTCGCTACCACCCTCATCGCCATCATCATCCCCACCGGAGATGACGCGGCGCTCGCTGCCCACGGCCTCGAACACATCGCTGATCGGCGTGGACGCGGCGCTGACCTTCTGCAGGTCTTCGAGGAAAGAGCCACCGCGGTTGCGGCGACGCTGCTCATGGTGCGCAAGACCCGTACCGGCCGGGATCAGACGACCGACGATGACGTTCTCCTTGAGACCGCGGAGTTCGTCGCGCGAGCCGCGCACCGAGGCTTCGGTGAGCACGCGGGTGGTTTCCTGGAACGATGCGGCCGAGATGAAGCTCTCGGTCGACAGCGACGCCTTGGTGATGCCGAGCAACTGGCGGTAGAACTGCGCGCCACGCTCGTTGTTGCCCTTGAGGCGCTTGTTCTCGGCCAGCACGTGGAAGATCTCGGCCTGTTCGCCCTGCAGGAAGCGGCTGTCGCCGGTTTCGGCGATCTCCACCTTGCGCAGCATCTGACGGATGATGACTTCGATGTGCTTGTCGTTGATGCGCACGCCCTGCAGGCGATACACGTCCTGGATTTCCTTGACGAGGTAGTTCGCCAGCGCGGTCACACCCTGCAGGCGCAGGATGTCGTGCGGGCTGGGCTCGCCATCGGACATGATTTCGCCCTTCTCCACGTGTTCACCTTCGAACACGCGGATTTCGACCCACTTCGGCACCAGCAACTCGACTTCGTCGCCATTGGCCTGGACGATCTTGATGCGCTGCTTGCCCTTGGTGCCGGCACCGAACTTGATGGTGCCGGAGGCTTCGGCGAGAACCGCCGGTTCCTTGGGCTTGCGGGCTTCGAACAGGTCGGCCACGCGCGGCAGACCGCCGGTGATGTCGCGGGTCTTGGACGATTCCTGCGGAATACGCGCCACGACGTCGCCGACCTTCACTTCGCCACCGTCTTCGGAGCTGATGACGGCCTTGGGCGGCAGCGTGTAAGCGGCCGGAATGTCGGTGCCCGGGAAGTTCAGCTGCTTGCCCTTGGCGTCGACCAGCATCAGCATCGGGCGCAGGTCCTTACCGGCCGAACCACGCGAACGCGCTTCGGTGATGACCAGGTTCGACAGACCGGTGATCGGATCGGATTCGCGCTGAACCGTCACGCCTTCTTCGAAGTCCTGGAACTTCACGAAGCCGGCGAGCTCGGTGACGATCGGGTGGGTGTGCGGATCCCACTTGGCCAGGCGCTGGCCGGCCTTCACCTCGTCGCCGTCGGCGGCGAGGATCACGGCACCATAAGGAATCTTGTAGCGCTCACGCTCGCGGCCGTCGGCCGCGACCACGCCGATTTCACCCGAACGCGACACGGCGACGAGATTGCCGTCCTTGTTGCGCACGGTCTTGAGGTTGTGCACGCGCGCCACACCGGCCGCACGCGCATCGACGCCGTCGTTGGACGCGCCACGGTTGGCCGCACCACCGACGTGGAAGGTACGCATGGTCAGCTGCGTGCCGGGCTCGCCGATCGACTGCGCGGCGATGATGCCGATGGCCTCGCCGACGTCGACCTGCTTGCCGGTGGCCAGCGAGTCGCCGTAGCACAGCCCGCAGGTGCCGACCTTGCTCTCGCAGGTCAGCACGGAGCGCACGCGGATCTCGCTCACGCCCGCATCGGCGATGAGCGCGAGCGTCTCGATCTCCAGCTCGGTACCCGCCGGCACGACGACCTTGCCGTCGGCCTCGACGTCGCGCGCCAGCACGCGCGAGACCACGGAGGTGTCGAGGTTGTCGACCAGGCGCAGGCCGCCGTCGCCAGGCTCGGCGATGGTGACGGCGAGGCCGCGGTCGGTGCCGCAGTCGTCCTCGCGCACGATGACGTCCTGCGAGACGTCGACCAGGCGCCGGGTGAGGTAGCCGGAGTCGGCGGTGCGCAGAGCCGTGTCAGCCAGGCCCGTGCGGGCACCGTGCGTCGAGATGAAGTATTCGAGCACCGACAGGCCCTCGCGGAAGTTGGCCTGGTCAAATTCGGTATTGAGCAAGGTCTCGTATAAATGCTGGAGATCCGCCAGGGTAAACTCTTCAGGCAGCAGCTCAAAGCCAATCGGCTTTTGGCGCACCTTCGTCTGGAGACGCTCTAAGGCTGCATTAAAGATTTCCTTG
>JALRLM010000211.1 GCA_023254435.1 Hydrocarboniphaga sp. | reverse complement strand
AGAACGCGATCATGATGATCGACTTCGCCATCGAGGCCGAGCGCGACCAGGGCCTGCCCGCGCGCGAGGCCATCCATCAGGCCGCGCTGCTGCGCTTTCGTCCCATCATCATGACCACGCTGGCCGCGCTGTTCGCCGCCGTGCCGCTCATGATCGGCCTGGGCGAAGGCGCGGAACTGCGGCGTCCGCTGGGCATCGCGATCTTCGGCGGCCTCGTCGTCAGCCAGGCGTTGACGCTGTTCACCACGCCGGTGATCTACCTGGCCTTCGACAAGCTGGGCCAGCGCTTCCGCAGTCGCCGCGCCGCCGTGGCCGAGGCCTGATCGGCGCACCGCGATGAACCTGTCCTCGCCCTTCATCAAACGTCCGATCGCGACGGTGCTGCTGACCATCGGCGTGGCGCTGTCGGGCGTCGCGGGCTTCTTCGTGCTGCCGGTGGCGCCGTTGCCGCAGGTGGATTTCCCGGTGATCTCGGTGTCGGCCTCGCTGGCCGGCGCGAGTCCCGAGACCATGGCCACCAGCGTCGCCACGCCGCTGGAGCGCCGGCTCGGCACGATCGCGGGCGTCAACGAAATGACCTCGCGCAGCGGCACCGGCAGCACGCAGATCAGCCTGCAGTTCGACCTCGACCGCAACATCGATTCGGCCGCGCGCGAAGTCCAGGCCGCCATCAGTGCCACGCGCGCCGACCTGCCCGCCACGCTGCGCAGCAATCCCAGCTACAACAAGGCCAACCCGTCCGACTCGCCCATCATGGTGCTGGCGCTGACCTCGGACACGCGCAGCACCGGCGAGATCTACGACGTCGTCAGCAATGTGCTGCAGCAGAAGCTGTCGCAGGTCTCGGGCATCGGCGAAGTGGAAATCGGCGGCGGCTCGCTGCCGGCCGTGCGCGTCGACCTGGTGCCCTTCGCACTCAATCGCTACGGCGTGAGCCTGGAAGACGTGCGCGCGGCCATCGAGGCGGCCAACGCCAATCGTCCCAAGGGCGCCATCGAAAGCGACGGCGAGCACTTCCAGATCTACACCAACACCGTCGGCCGCGATGCCGCCGAGTACAAGAACATGGTGGTGGCGTGGAAGAACGGCGCGCCGATCCGCCTGTCCGACATCGCCGACGTCAACAACGGCGCCGCCGACGAGCGCAACGTCGGCCTGTTCAACGGCAAGCCGGCCGTGATCGTGCTGCTGCGCCGCAAGCCCGGCGCCAACGTGATCGAGACGGTGGACTCGGTCACCGATCAGCTGCCGACGCTGCAGGCGCAGCTGCCCGACGACATCACGCTGAGCATCGCCTCGGATCGCACGCATTCGATCCGCGCTTCGCTGCACGAAATCGAATTCACCATGGTCATCTCGGTGATCCTCGTCGTGCTCGTGGTCAGCGTGTTCCTGCGCAACCTGCGCGCCACGGTGATTCCGGCCGTGGCCACCGTAGTGTCGCTGCTGGGCACCTTCGGCGTCATGCACCTGCTGGGCTTTTCGCTCAACAACCTGTCGCTGATGGCGCTCACGGTGGCGACCGGCTTCGTCGTCGACGACGCCATCGTCGTGCTCGAAAACACCAGCCGCCATCTCGAAGCCGGCATGAGCCGCAAGCAGGCGGCCCTGCTCGGTGCGCGCGAAGTCGGCTTCACCGTGCTGTCGATCAGCCTGTCGCTGGTCGCGGTGTTCATCCCGCTGCTGTTCATGGGCGGCCAGCCGGGCCGGCTGTTCCGCGAGTTCGCGGTGACGCTGTCGGTGGCGGTGATGATCTCGCTGCTGATCTCGCTGACCACTACACCGATGATGTGCGCGCACTTCCTGCGCGGTGGCCACGCCGCCAAGCCGCCGGGCCGGCTTGCGCGCATCAGCGAACGCGGCTTCGACGGCCTGCTGCGCGGCTATGAGAAGGCGCTGGACTGGGCGCTGGGCGCACGGCCGCTGGTGATCCTGCTGCTGGTCGCGGTGGTGGCGCTGAATTTCTACCTGTTCAAGATCGCGCCCAAGGGGTTCTTTCCGCAGCAGGACTCGGGACAGATCATGGGCGGCCTGCGTGCCGACCAGAGCATTTCGTTCCAGCTCATGTCGCAGAAGCTGCAGCAGATCGTCGACACCATCCGCAAGGATCCGGCGGTATCGACGGTGGTCGGCTTCACGGGCGGTCAGCGCGCCGGCGGCGGCTTCATGTTCATCGACCTCAAGCCGCTGGCCGAGCGCAACCACGAAAGCGGCCAGGCCGTGATCACGCGGCTACGTCCACAGCTGGCGCAGATCGCTGGCGTCAACACCTTCCTGAATCCCGTGCAGGATCTGCGCATGGGCGGACGCTCGAGCAACGCCACCTATCAGTACACGCTCAAGGGCGACGATCCGGCCGAGCTCAAGCTGTGGGCCGGCAGGCTCGCCGACGCGCTGAAGGTCTATCCGGGCATGGAGGACGTCAACACCGATCTCGAAGAAAACGGCATCGAGACCTTCCTGACCATCGATCGCGATACCGCCTCACGCTTCGGCATCACGCCGCGCGCGGTCGACAATGCGCTCTACAACGCCTTCGGCCAGCGCACTGCAGCCACCATCTACGAGGACATCAATCAGTACAGCGTGGTGCTGGCGCTCGCGCAGCAGTATCGACAGGGGCCCGAAGCGCTCAACGACGTCTACGTGCCCGCGACCATCACCAACGCGGCGGCCAATACGCAGACGCAGTCGGTGACCAATCCGGCGCTGCGCGATCCCTCCACCGGCAGCGCGCTCAACACCGCGACGGCGACGATGGTGCCGCTGGCTGCGCTGACCACGATCAGCGAGCGCGCCGCCGCGACCTCGGTGCGCCATCAGGATGCCTCGGTGGCGACGACGATCTCGTTCAACCTCGGCGAAGGCGCATCGCTGAGCCAGGCGCAGACCGCGGTCAAGCAGTCCGAGGCCGACATCGGCATGCCGACCACCGTCGCCGGCAGCTTCCAGGGCACGGCACGCGCGTTCGAGGAATCCAACCGCAAGCAGCCGATCCTGATCCTGGCCGCCATCGTCGTCATCTACATCGTGCTCGGCGTGCTCTACGAGAGCTATGTGCATCCGGTGACGGTGCTGTCGACGCTGCCCTCGG
>JALRLM010000207.1 GCA_023254435.1 Hydrocarboniphaga sp. | reverse complement strand
CTGGATCGCCGCCGATCAGGATCACCGCACCCGGCACGACGCCGCCGCCGAGCACGCGATCCATTTCGCCGAGGCCGGAGGCGATGCGCGGCGCATCGTCCGACTCCACTTCATGCAGACGCTCGATGCGAGGCGCACCGGCCGCGTGGGCGCGGCGAGCGGGCGAGGTTTCCGCAATCGTCTCGACCAGCGTATTCCAGCCACCGCATTCGGCACATTGCCCCGCCCACTTCGGGCTCTGCGCGCCACAGGCCTGGCAGACGTAACGCGTCGCTTTCTTGCTGGAAATCTTGCTCACTGAAGGCTCGAATTAGAGAAAAACCCACGTGTTCCGCTACGGGGCGGTTGTTAGTATGACGGCTAAAACCACCGCGCAGTCCGAACCGAACCGCGCATCACCCTGGTCGATCCGTTGCCCCTCAGCGTACTTCGAACCCCATGCCGCTGAACTACCAGCTAACCACTCATCTTGCGACCGATGTGGGGCTTGTGCGCTCGAACAACGAGGATTCGCTGGCGGAAGATCGCGAACTGGGGCTACTGGTACTCGCCGACGGCATGGGTGGCTATCAGGCTGGCGAGGTCGCCAGCGCGATGACGACCGACCGGGTGATCTCCAGCCTGCGGTCGGCGGCTTCGCGTCGAATCGATACCGATGTTCGCAACGAATGCCGGCTGCTCGAACGCGCCGTGCAGGCCGCCCATGCAGCCGTGCACCAGGCCTCGGCCGTGAACATGGATCAGTCGGGCATGGGAACGACGGTCGTGGCCTGCTGGTTCCGCGGCAACGCCGCCCTGATCGCGCATGTGGGCGACTCGCGCGCCTATCGGTTCCGTCGCGGTGAACTGGCCCAGCTCACGCAGGACCACTCGCTGCTGGAAGAACTGGTCGCCCGAGGCCACTACAGCCGGACCGACGCCCAAAAGCTGGTTCGCCGCAACATCGTGACCCGAGCTATCGGCGTCGACGACGAGGTGCGGGTGGATATCCTGCAAGCGCCCCTTGAGGACGGCGACCTCTATCTACTGTGCTCCGACGGGCTTACCGACATGGTGGAGGACAGCGACATCCGCCAGCTGATCGATACCTATCACGGCGACCCGCCCAAGCTGGCATCGGAGCTGATTGCCGCGGCGCTGTCGTCGGGGGGAAAGGACAACGTTTCGGTCGCCCTCGCCCGCGTCGATTTCGGCGAACCGGGCAAGGCCTGGACCGACGTCTTCAGGCGCTGGTTGCCGGGCAGTTAACGGCCGGTTACGGACCCACCAGCCCGCCGGAGCGGCGGCCCTTAGTACGCGCCGCTACCGGTCAACACTACGCGCACGGTCTTGAACAGGATCGTCAAATCCAGCAGCAGGCTGCGGTTGCGCGCGTAGTAGACGTCCATCGCCACGCGGCGCTTGTAGTCGGTATCGGAGCGGCCCGTCACCTGCCACAGGCCCGTGAGCCCCGGCTTGGCACCCAGATACGTGCCGAGGTTACGACCGTAGAGGCGCAATTCGTCGCGCACGATCGGGCGCGGGCCCACCAGGCTCATGTCGCCCCTGAGCACGTTCCAGATCTGCGGCAGCTCATCGAGGCTGGTCTTGCGCAGGAAGCGACCGACCGGGGTCACGCGAGGGTCGTTGCGCAGCTTGCGGATTTCCTTCCACTCGGCGGCGAGTTCGACATCCGCGTCGAGCATCTCCTTGAGACGTCGATCAGCATCGGGAACCATCGTGCGGAACTTCAGACAGCGGAAGCTCCGGCCATTGCGTCCGACGCGCTCGTGCGGAAAAAACACCGAGCCACCGCTGCGGCGGATGGCGACGACGATGCCCAGCACGATAGGAGCAAACACCAGCGCCAGCAACAAGGAGCCGGCGATGTCGAGCATGCGCTTGCCAAAGTCGGTAAGCAGGCCGCCCAGCGTCCGGGTCGGCCGCAGGCGTGAGTGGACGTAGTCGGGTGTCCACTGTGCATCCAGAGTCGTTGCGACGGGAGCAGCGAACTGCCCATCGAAGTCGGCTTCCGCCATTCGGATTCCCTATCTTTAACTTTTTTGTATCGGTATGTCGCTAGAACAACCAACTACGGCAATCGATGCAAGAACCCTACCGCCAAACGGTAACTCCTGACCGTTAAGTGCGGAGTAGCTCTCTGTTTTTAAGACTTTATCTCGGCTTGATGTGCACGAGATGACCGATAGACGGTTCAACTTCGACAACTGCGAAGTCCATCACGCAGATGGATTCCAACGGTGCCGGCGCTCCTCCTTGAGGCCTGCTCACACATACTCGAACTGCACGCGATTGGTCAGCCGACAGAACAGCTCGTAAGCGAGCGTATCGGCATAGCCCGCCAGAACTTCGATCGGCGCGTCCCGCCCCCACAACATGACTTCGTCTCCGATACGGGCGTCCGGCACTTGTCGAAGATCGAGCGTGATCATGTCCATGGATACACGGCCCGCTATGAACGCGGGCTGACCTGCGACTTTGACGGGCGTGCCGCTGGCCAGGCTGCGATGAATGCCGTCGGCGTAGCCCAGGGCCACCACTCCGACGAGCATATCTTCGGGGCAGTGGTAGGAGCCGCCATAACCGATAG
The DNA here is from genome assembly GCA_023254435.1 of Hydrocarboniphaga sp. Taxonomy (GTDB): domain Bacteria; phylum Pseudomonadota; class Gammaproteobacteria; order Nevskiales; family Nevskiaceae; genus Hydrocarboniphaga. Next base: position 840 of record JALRLM010000207.1, on the reverse strand, counting down.
GACTGCCAGCTTCATACCGACGCAAGGCGATGACGCGGCTGCGCAGCGTCAAGGCCGGCAGCAGCCCCCAGTCCGCACCGGTCTTACCCTGCATCGGGCTGGCGCCGTAGAGCATGAGGCCCGGCCGCACCCAGTCGCGGCGCGCATCGGGCCAGCCGAGCACCCCGGCCGAGTTACCGATCGAACGAGCCCCCGGCACCCCGTCGAGCGCGGCGTCGTAGCGCGCGATCTGCTCGAGCGTGAAAGGTGATTCGGGCTCATCGGCCTGCGCCAGATGGGTGATCCAGCCACAGAAATCCCAGTCTGGATGGCGTGCCAGCACCTCGCACAGCCGCGACACCGCATCGAGCGGAAACCCCAGGCGATGCATGCCGCTATCGAGCTTGAACCAGATCTGCAGGCTGGCGCTGACGGGCAACTGCTCCAGCAGGTCGATCTGCCAGAAATCGTTGACCACGATCTGCAGTCGCTCGCGAGCCGACAGTGCGGCTTCGTCCAGGCTCAGGATGCCTTCCAGCAAGGCGATCGGCAGTTGCACCTGCCCTTCGCGCAGCTTCACGGCCTCCTCGATGCAGGCCACCGCCAGGGCGTCCGCGCCGGCGCTTTCGAGGGTGCGCGAAACCGGAATCGCGCCATGTCCGTAGGCGTCGGCCTTGACCGCGGCCATGACCCGGGAGTTCGGCGCGTAGCGGCGCACCTGGGCAAGATTATGGCGAATGGCGCCGAGATCGACGGTTGCCACGGCACGCTGATTCATTCCTCGAAATCTCTGACCGAAAAGCCCTGCCGAGGATTTTCAAAGCGTGTGTACTGTCCATGAAACTCGAGCGGCACGGCGCC
>JALRLM010000171.1 GCA_023254435.1 Hydrocarboniphaga sp. | reverse complement strand
CGCGGAAGGCATCGAACTCGGCGGTGTTCGGGCCGGCACTGGCAGCCGGACGATTGTCCAGCTCGCTGCGCAGTACCAGCAGGTCCTGCTCCAGGCTGCGAATGGCCTGGCTCGGGTCGCCCTGCTTCTGCAGCGCCTGGGCCGCTTCAACGTCGGCGCCGGCGCGCATCGCATCCGCGCCGAATTCGTGGCCCAGTACGCCGATGCCAAGGAAAGCGAAGCCGCCATCGCCGATCGAATGGAAGCCGTGTTCGACAAGGCGTTGACTCCGGTCAGCCTCGAACTGGTCATCGACAAGGCCCGTCGTGGCGGCAAGCCCGTGCTGCGCCTGCAGGAATGGAGGCCGTCCAAATGAACGCGCCGAGCCTGCGCTTCACGCTGCGCGCGCTGATCGCGGCCGCTGCCCTGCTCGGCACCGGCGGCGCTCAGGCCGCCGCCAACTACTACACGCCTGGCGGCGACGACGATCCGCGCGTGCGCTCGGCCAAGTTCCTGGGCGAGGACAAGCGGCACCTGTCGGCACTGGTCGACCTGCTGCGCATCCAGGCCGAGGGCGCCAAGGCGGCGGCGCCGCAATATCCCTGGCTGCTGGCCGACAACTATCTGTCCTTCGGCCTGCACGATCGCGCCAGCGCGATCTATGACGGCTTCGGTCCCGTTCCGGTCGATCCGCTGCAATACAACCGCGCCCGTCTCAAGCAGGCGCAGTTCGAATACACGCGCGGCTACCTGCCCGAAGCGCGCAGCACGCTGCTGCAACTGCGCGAGAACCTGCCCAAGGAAGTGCTCGTCGACTGGCAGGACCTGCTGTCCAAGGTACTGCTGACGCAAGGCCGCAACCAGGATGCGCTCGACATCCTGCTCGAACCCAAGAACGGTGACGACCAGAGCCAGTACACGCGCTACAACCTGGGCATCGCGCTGCTGCGCGAAGGCCGCACCGAGCAGGGTCGCACCGTGCTCGAGCGCGTCGGCAAGCTCAATCCCAGCGACCGCGACTCGCTCGCGCTCATGGACAAGGCCAATCTCACGCTGGGCTGGGAGTTCCTGCGTGCCAAGCAGGGCGCTTCGGCCATTCCCGTGCTGCGGCGCGTACGCGTCGAGGGACCGTTCTCCAATCGCGCGCTGCTGGGCCTGGGCTGGGCCTCGTTGTCGCCTGACAGCAAGGGCCAGAGGCGCGAGGACGTCGACGACGGCAGCGGGCTCAAGGACGCCTTCGGCTCGTTTTCGACGCTGGGCGTGCTGCTGCGCCGCGGCATGGTCGACGAAAACCACGCCCGTAACCGCATCTTCAGTCGCCAGGCCGGCTCGGAGAATCTCGAAGCCGCACTGGGCGATGCCCTGCCTGCCTGGCTGCTGCTGATCGATCGCGATCCGCAGGACCCGGCCGTGCAGGAAGGCTGGCTGGCCATTCCCTACGCGCTCGACCAGCTCGGTGCCCATGAGCAGGCACGAGGCTTCTACGAGCAGGCCATCGAAAAGCTCGAAGCCGCGCGCGAACGCACTGCCCGGGCCATCGATTCACTGCGCGGCAACCGCATGATCGACACCATCGTCAAGCGCGACATCGACGCCGAGTCGGGCTGGAACTGGGAGCTCAAGGATCTGCCCGACGCGCCCGAGACCTATTACCTGCAGACACTGATCGCCGAGCATCGCTTCGCCGAGGCGCTCAAGAACTATCGCGACATGCGCCTGCTGGCGCGCAATCTGGACTCCTGGGAAAAGCGACTGGCCGACGTCAACACTGCCTACGCGCGGCCCGACCGCGCCAGTCTCGCGCCGAGCCTGCTGTTCGCCAAGGCGATGCAGAATCACACCGAGATGCGCAGCAGCGTGCAGATCAAGCTCGCTACCGAGCTGAACCTTTCGGCGCCGGGACGCTACAAGCAGGAGGCGCCCGAGCCGCCGTCGTCATCACCCAGGCTGGAGCTGTCGTCCGTGCCCACGCAGTTCGCAGGCACCTTCGAGCAGATCGAAGGGCTCAAGAAGCGCCTGGCCTCGCTCAAGCCCGCAGTGCAGAAAATGGGCGATGAGCAGGCCAAGCTGCTGCAGAAGATTGGCAGCGACGAACTGGGCGCGCAGAAAACGCTGATCGAAAAGTATCTGGTCGAAGCCCGCTTCGCGCTGGCCCGTCTCTACGACCGCCAGGTCAACACGACGGATCCCGACGAATACGAGATCAAGAAATGACGCGCTTGCCACGCTTCGTCCGGGTTTCTTCGCTGACAGCCGCGCTGCCGGTGTCGGCCGCGCCGGCCATCGGGCTCGCCAGCGCCGCGCTGCTGTTGGCCGCCTGCAGCTCCACGCCCACCGTGGTCAAGGAAGCAGCGCCATCGATCAAAGAGTCGCTCAAGGAGCAGAAATCGGCTCCGCAGCATCAGTCCCTGCAGGTCCAGCGCAGTGAGCCCGTGGCGCCCAACCCCGACAAGGCGCTCGAGAACTACAAAAAGCTGCTGGAGCTGAATCCCGACGAAGCCACGCGTGCCGAAGCCATGCGCCGCATGGCCGACCTGCAGGTGCAGACCGACGACCTCAAGGGCGGCGGCGAGGACAGCGACAAGACGCTCGGCGGCTCGATCAAGATCTACCAGCAGCTGCTC
>JALRLM010000149.1 GCA_023254435.1 Hydrocarboniphaga sp. | reverse complement strand
ACGTTCATGGCCATGAACGCGCTGCCCGACGTGATCGACTTCGTGTCGTTTCCCACCGACGGCACCACCTTCGTGCGCCAGCCGCAGCTGCGCTACACGCGCGGGCCCTGGCAGTTGGCGCTGGAGAATCCCGAGAGCAGCATCGCCGCCAACGGCGGCGGGCCGTTGTTCACGCAGACCACCGACAACGTGCTGCCCGATGTCATCGTGCGCTACAACGCGCACATCGGTGGCAGCGAAATCATGCTGGCGGGCCTGGGCCGGCAGATCGCCGACAGGCGCAGCGTGGGCGACGCCAACGACAAGGCCATGGGCTACGGCGCGAGCCTGGGCGGCAAGATCGCCCTGTGGGGCCAGGACGATCTGCGCTTCATGCTCAACGGCGGCAAGGGCATCGGCCGCTATCTGTCGCTCAACACGGTCGGCGACGCCGCCGTCGACGAGCAGGGGCAGCTCGAGACCATCACCATCGTCAACGGCTACCTGGCGTATCGCCATCCGTGGACCGAGAAGACACGCAGCAGCATCGGCGTGTCGCACTTCGATGCCGATACCGACAATGGTCATTTGAGCGGCGCGACCACGAGGAAGGCCAGCAGCGCCTTCGTCAACCTGCTCTATTCACCGCTCAAGCCACTGACCTTCGGTGCCGAACTGCGTTACGCCGAGCGCCGTACCGTCGACGATCTCGAGGGCAATCTGTGGCGACTGCAGTTCGCCGCCAAGTACAACTTCTAGGGTCCGGGCGTCGAGCGGTTTCCGTCTCTTTCGGTGGGCCGGGTCGCAGGGCTCGAATCGGCCCGTGGTCGATGCGGACATCGCTCTGCGCGCGATCAAAACGGCAAATGCTCCACGAACACCAGCCGGCGTCCCTTGCTGGCGGCAATGTCGTTGTAGTCGGCGTCGGGGAAGGCCGGTGTCGGGGCGTCGTCGGTCAGATATTCCTCGTATTCGGCGACGACGATGCGGTACTTCGCGCCGATGATGTTGCTCGATGGCAGTCGCACGCTGCCCTCCCACATCGGCGTGCGGAACCACTGCAGCTCTTCGACCAGAACACCGCCCGGTACGCGCTGCACCGGCGCGCGCTGCGTCGACAGCTTGCTCGTGGCCTTGGTGGTGGCCTTCTTCGCCGCCGCGCTACGCACATTCTTGGTCTTGCTGGCGCTCGTCGTCGTGGTCGCCGCCTGCGCCGTCGCCAGCTGCAGCGTGGCGTCGTAGACACGCGTCCAGCCGAAGTCCTCGCCCTTGTCCGGGTCGAGTCGTTCCACCCAGACCTCGATCACCGTGGTCTCGGCGATGCTGACGGTCTGCTCGATATAGGCCTTGCCGCCGTAGGTCGCACTGCGGGATTTCCTGGCCAGCGCTTCGGCCGAGCCGGCGCTGCGGCGCGGACGGCTGCCGTAGACGCTCACGCGACGCGAGCTGGCGTCGTCGCCCGGTGAGATGCTGACCGAGCGATCGGGCGTCAGCGCCATGAAGTCGGCCAGCACCACCGGCGACAGATGCGCGCCGTTGACCGAACAGGGCTGATACCGCGCCAGCGCCAGCCGCACGAAGGGGTAATAGGCGGCGCCCGGATTCAGCTCGATGTCGCAGTACCAGAGCTGGCGCTCGGCATCGAAGAATACGTCGTGCGGTGATACGTCGACGGTGGCCTGTGCGTTCGATACGCCGGGCGGATACAGCGCGGCGACGCGAAAGTCGCCGGGCGGCTGATCGGCCTCGTTCCAGTCGTCGCTCTTCACCGCGCCGGGCGGCAGCCAGGCGCCGCCGGTGTCGGGCGCCAGGCGCTGCAAGGGGAACTGCGTGCGCTTGGGCGCAGGGCCCGCGACGAAGGCCGAATCCCAGATCGGGTCGTTGCCCCATTGCGTGACCAGGGTCTTGAGCGGCGACTCGGCCGGCTCGCTGTTGGGATCGCCGGCGAAGCTGTCGCGCGGCAGCACCACGGCCAGCATTTCGCCGTAGCCGCTGGCGTTCCAGGGTCCGTCCAGATACACGCGCAGGCCACCACCGCGCCGCGTGCGCGTCTTGCGCTGACCGCTGACGCTGTCGCTCCAGCCGAACGTCGGGACGACGTAGAGCACTTTCGGCACCGGCGGTGGCGCCGAGTTCGGAATCCACTGCACCACCCTGGGTCCAAGCAGGTTGATGTGCTGCTCGGTCGCCTTGCCGCCGCCATCGACGAGCAGGTTCTTGGGCAGGTATTCGCGAAAGCGCGTGGTGCCCGTGAGCCAGTACTCGATGCGCCGATAGCGCGTGTCGCGAAACTCGTGCACCTGCTCGTGGCCATGCCGGCGTTCGTCGACGCCGGCGGGCACCGGCACGTTGAAGCGATTGGCGGTGCCGAACGGCGGTACCGCGATCAGGTTGGGCTTGAGCTCCAGCGCCTGCATCTGCGCACCCAGCGGCGAGTCGTAGTCGTATTCGCCCTGCGGCATCAGCCGGACCGAATAGGCGCGATCGTGGCGTGGAACGTCGCGGCTGCCGTCGGCCGTATGGGCACGCGGTTCGTGCCATTGCGCCATCAGGTCCAGGCGCTCGGTGCTGCCGATGTGCGTCAGCGCGATGAAGCGCGGCACCGCATGCGTGGCGCCCAGGTTGCGATCGACCAGGAACATCGGCTTGCCGGACTGCTTCACGGCCTGAGGCGGCAGCAGCGGACGCTGCACGGCGTGCACCAGCTCCAGGTCGCGCCAGGGCGTCAGCATCCAGTGTTGACCACCGAAGATGCGCTGCCTGAGCTTGGTTCTGACCCCCGACGACATCGCCTGATACGCCGGGCTGTCGAACAGCCAGCGCAGCACGCCCAGGCGCTTGGCGTCCTCTTCGGCCAGCGTCAGCGACAGGCGCAGGCGTACGCGCGCGGATTTGGGCAGCGGCACGATCAAGGCGCGCTGCGCTTCGTCGAAGAATGGCTGCGGCAGCGGCGCGGCCTGTTCGCGACAGACGACGCGAAACGGCTGCGCATCGGGCCACTGCGTCCCCTGCGGATACAGCGGAATGCGAATGCGCAGCGCCGGCGGCGTGCCGGCCAGACCGAAGAAGCGCGCCACCACTTCGCGCGCCATCGGATCGGGCAGAAAGCTCAGGGCCTTGCCGGTCGTGAGCACCGAAAACACCGTGTCGACGGGCGTCGGATCGGTCGGCCCCTGCATGGGCAGCACGACCTGTGCGGGCGAGGCCAGCGGATTGAGCGTGACGTTGTCCGTCGACGCATGCTCGTCCTTGGTCGTGAGCAGGGTGTAGCGCGCCTTATCGAGGGCCTGCGGCGTATCGAGCATGCCGTGCAGCTCGGCTTCGCGGATCGAGGTCTGCACGGGCAGCGCGAAACGCTCCGCCGTCTGCGTGGACGGCACCAGATTCAGCTCGGGCGTGTCGTTGAAGCTGCGGATGGCGATGCGCTCCATCGACTCGCCTTCGAGCGGCTTGAGCACCTCGGTATCGGCGGCCGGCTTCACCAGCGCGACGACGGGCGGCAGCACGGGCTCGTAGCGCAGATAGGTCCGCACATGGTCGCGCGGTGATTCGTCCGCGATGTCCTGCTCCGACGGGGCCAGCGAATTGCCGGCCAGATCCACCGTGCGTGCGCGCAGCCAGTATTCGCGGCCATAGCGCAGTCGCGGCAGCGAGCCCGGCCTGGCGCGGTAGCTGGAGCGCAGCTCGATGCCGGGCGGCAGTTCGGCCTGCGTCTGGTCGCCGGACGCCGAGTCGACCTTGTCGGCCGGATCGATGGCCAGACCCGGCTGCGGCGCGGCCAGGCTCCAGCCCGTCCACGACATCACCGCCTCGTGCAGCTTCATGAGATCGCGCGTGTCGGTGGTCGGTTCGATGGGCCGCGTCGCCGCCAGTCGCACCACGCCTTCCTCGCGCACGTCGGGCAGCGCCGCGCCACCCACTTCGTAGCGCGCCAGACGCTCGCACAGCGAGCGCCACACGCCCGTCTTGGAATCCCAGATGTCGACGCGATAGCCACGCACCAGGTCCTCGGCCCAGAGTTCGGCCGGGGTCTGCTGCGGCGACTGCATGGCCGCGTTCTTCTGCGCCTGGTCCTTGATCCGGTTCTCGAGCATGCGGTCGCGTGCGCGATGCACCAGCATCAGGCCGGCATTGCGCAGCGCCGGCACGCCGGCACCGTTCTCGGTGAGCCGCGTCGGGTCGTAGCGCAGCTCGGGCCTGGCGTCGTAGCGACTCAGGCTGCGCGCGAAGTTCATGAGCTTGAAGCCGGCGGCATCGACGTCGGCCTGCAGCAGATCGAAACGCTCGGCCTGCAACTGCAGCAGCCCGTTCTTCACGCGCGATTCGCCTTCGGCCACGCTGGTCTTGGGCCGCGCGATCCATTCGCTGGCGCCCAGGCGCACCTGGGTCAGCGGATTGACCGAGGCCAGGCGCGTGGCGCCGCCCGTGGGCGGCAGCTCCACATCGACGCCGAGCTTGAAGCTGGTCAGGGTCTTGCCGAGCGCGCGACGATCGACGATCAGATCCACCACCAGGCCCAGCTTGCGCAGCAGGCTCGGATACGAGTTCATCGCCGCGACGATCTGGTGAAAGTCGATGATCTTGGAAAAATCCTGTGGCTTGGGCAGTGCGGATTTCTGGTACTCCACCCAGCTCGCAGTGATGCGATCGTCGTCCTTGCGCTTGCGCCTGAAGTTCTCCTGCACCTTGGCCGTGGGCGTGTGGAACAGGTTGAAGCGCGGCAACTCCATCGCCGCATGCTTGCGCTGCGGCATGTTGCGCGGAAACTCGCGGAACTGCTGGCCGATCTTGCGCAGCCCGGTCTTCTCGTTGACGTTGCGCGGGCTGTCGATCTCGCGCACGGTATCGATCAGACCTCGCCACGGCGAGTCCGTGCCCAGGTAGCCGCCGATCCTGGGCAGTTCGTCGTCGGCCTGCGTCGCCAGCTGCGTGTAGAGACCTTGCACGAGTCCATGCACGGCCACGGTGTCATAGGACAGCACGCGCAAGGCCGACAGGTCGGGATACGAAAAGCCGCGCACCGGCGTGGTCTTCTTGAACAGCCGCGACCACACGCCGCTGTCGCCCCAGCCGATGCCGTCGTCCAGATAACGCGTATCGATGCGGCTTTCGCCCGTGGTCTGGTCGCCGGCGATGCTCACGCTCTTGGTACCGAAGCGCAGCGTGTAGCGCGTCTTGCCACTGGCCAGCAGCTCGGGCCAGCGCTCGAAGTCCGGATAGAACTGCCCGAGTTCGCCGAGCTGTGCACCGGGCAAGCCGGGTTCCAGGCGCGGTGACATCAGCAGC
>JALRLM010000109.1 GCA_023254435.1 Hydrocarboniphaga sp. | reverse complement strand
TGATTCGCGGCGGCAAGATCAATCTGTCCATCCTGGGCGCCATGCAAGTCAGCGAGAAGGGCGACCTCGCCAACTGGATGATTCCGGGCAAGATGGTCAAAGGCATGGGCGGCGCGATGGACCTGGTCGCCGGTGTCGAGCGCGTGGTCGTGCTCATGGAACACACCGCCAAAGGCGATGCGCACAAGATCCTCAAGTCCTGCGACCTGCCGCTGACGGGCCTCGGCGTGGTCGATCGCATCATCACCGAGCTCTGCGTGATCGACGTGACCCCGCAGGGCCTCAGGCTGGTCGAGCTCGCCCCCGGCATCAGCCTGGACGAAGTTAGGCGCAAGACCGGCTGCGCGCTCGCGGGTTGAGCGCGCGGCCAGGGCGAACTGCGCCTTCCACTTCAGAGGCGGCCGTCGATCTTCGCGCGCAGCTGGTCTTCTTGCTCACGCAGCTCCGGCGTCAGCGCCTCGCCGAAATCCTCGGCCTCGAAGATACGGCGAATCTCGATGTCGCTGTCGGTGATCATCGGATTGGGGCAGCGCCTGACCCAGTCGATGGCCTCGTCCAGCGAGCCGAGCTTGAAGATCCAGAAGCCCGCGACGAGCTCTTCGGCATGGTCAAAGGGGCCGCGCGTCACGCGACGCTCGCTGCCCGAGAAACGCAGGCGCGCACCGGCCGAACTCGGATGCAGGCCCTCGCCCGCCAGCAGCACGCCGGCCTCGACCAGCTGCTCGTTGTAGCGGCCCATCGCGGCCATCATCTCCTCGCTGGGCATCGTGCCGGCTTCGCTGTCGGCCGTGGCCTTGACCATCACCAGGAATCGCATCGTCGTTCTCCGTCTCGTCCGTGGAGAGAACGACCTGATTGCCGCTCCCTGATCAGACGTCGAACGGCGAAGCCCGAAATCGACACGATCACGAGGACATCACCCAGCCCGCGCAGCAGGCCCGACAGGCGCTAGGCCGCCGGCGTCACCTTGCGTATGGCCTCGATCTCGATCTGCAGCGCGCGCACCGACATCTGGATCTCGCGCAGCGACAGCAGCAGCGAGGCCAGCATGCACAGCAGCGCCAGGGCGAAGGCGATCTGCGCCGCCACCTCGGTGTTCAGGAACAGCAGGAACAGGCTGGCCACGCAGAAGATCAGGCTCGACACGCCCAGCGCCTGCGTATGGCGGATCAGCGACAGCCGGTGGGACAGGCTTTCGATCTGCAGCGCCACGCGCTCGCTGGGCTGCTGCTCATGCCGCGCGATCAGCCCGCGCACGAGGCTGGCCAGCCCGAGAAAGCGGTTGGTGTAGGCCAGCATGAGCAGGGAGATGGCGGGGAACAGCAAGCCCACCGTGTTGTACGAAAGCGTGGTCATGGAATCCGGTATCTGGAGGACGGGCCGCCCGTAGCGGCCGGGAGTCGGCGCCACCAGCATAAGCCCGGCGGCGCGGCCGTCGAGTCGGCAAAACGCCCAATCTTCCAAACCGCCGCGCCGTACCGGCCCGTCCGCGATTCAACCGCCGCGATCGACCTCCACCGCGCTGACCGCGCCCTTGGGCGTGTAGAACACGCGAATCTGGTCGTTCTTGCCCTCGTAGACCCAGTAGCTGCCGCCGGCCCGCGTCGGACGATCCAATGTCGACTCGATCTGCTCGCGCGAGCTGCCGATCTTCACCGTGTCCTTGACCGTGCGCTCGGCGCCGCTGACACGCAGGCGCGTGATGAAGGCGCTTTCGCCGTAGTCGAGCACGCGCACGTCGAGACCGTCGGAATAGGCGAATCGGTAGCCCACGGGGCCGCCGCGGGTCTGCTCGGCATCGTCCTTGAGCCCCCGCAGTTCGTCGCGGGTTTCGCCGCTGAAGTTGGGCATGGCGCGGAAATCGGCCACCGTCTTGCCCGGCGCCAGATCGCTCACGGCCATGAAGGCCCACAGGTCGATGTCCTCCTGGCTCAGCGTCGGCGGTGCGGTGTCGGTCTTGTCGACCGCCCCGGCCGGAATCGCGGTCCCCGCGCCGCATGCGAACGCCACCGCCAGCCACATCGCCTTGCCTGGACTCATGTCTGCTCTCCTCCAGCTGGGTCGCCCGCCGGTTTTTTTCGATTGTGGCGCAAGGCCACGGCCACGATCACCCGCCAGCCGACGGCCGGCAAGGCACGATAGGCTGCACCCTCACCTCTCGTTCAACCGCCGATGATCAGGGCCATCGACCGCTACCTCTCCAACCCTCCCGAGATCTCAGGGCTGGGCCGTGGCCGGCGTCATGCGCTGGAGCTGCTGTGGTTCGGACTCAAGGAAGCGCGCGCCTGCCTGTTCGCTCTCATCGTGTTCGGCGCCGTGGTGCTGATGCCACGCGGCGGCCCGTTCGGACTGCCGCGCTACGACGCACTGCTGGTGGTCGTGCTGCTGGCGCAGGCCTGGATGCTGTGGGCGCGTATCGAAACCTGGGACGAGCTCAAGGCCATCGCCATCTTTCATGCGCTGGGCTTCGCGCTGGAAGCCTTCAAGGTGTCGGCCGCGATCGGGTCCTGGCGCTACCCCGACGCGGCCCATACCAAGCTGCTAGGCGTGCCACTGTTCACGGGCTTCATGTACGCGGCGGTCGGCAGCTACATGATCCAGGCCTGGCGCCAGTTCGACCTGCGCATCGAGCGCCATCCGCCGTACTGGATGAGCGGGATCGTCTCCGTACTGATCTACGCCAATTTCTTCACCCATCACTACATCGACGACTACCGCCTGCCGCTGGCGGCACTCACGCTGGGCCTGTACTCGCGCTGCGTCGTGGTGTTCCGCCCGCTGGACCGCGAGCGGCGCATGCCCATGGTGCTGGCCTTCGTGCTGATCGGCTTCTTCCTATGGCTGGCCGAGAACATCGGCACGCTGTTCAAGGTCTGGCAGTACCCGCATCAATTTGGCGCCTGGTCCACCGTGCATCTGGGCAAGTGGGGCGCGTGGTCGCTGCTGGTGATCATGACCTTCTCGATCGTGATCCAGCTCAAGCACATCAAGGCCACGGTGCAGCTGCACGCCTGATCGAGGCTCAGACCGGCAGCGTCAGGATGCGCGCCTGCGGCTCGTTGCCGGTCGCGACCAAGATCTCCGCCACCGTCACCGGCAGCTTGAAGCGACGCGGGCCGGCGCTGCCCGGGTTGATCATCAGCACGTCGTCGCGGCGCTCGATCAGCGGTTTGTGCGAGTGACCGTAGACGACGATGTGCGGCCGGGGATTCAGCGCATCCAGGCGCAGCTGCGCGATCTGGTGCAGCACATGAAAACGCAGGCCGGCGATTTCGATATCCACCGTCTCGGGTATCGACAGACCGAAGGCATCGTCATCGTTGTTGCCGCGCACGGCCGTCACGGGCGCGAGGCGCGCCAGTGCTTCGAGTACCGCCGCAGCGCCGATGTCGCCCGCATGCAGGATGCGATCGCAGCCCGCCAGCGCCTGCGAGGCCTGAGGCCGCAGCAGGCCATGCGTGTCCGATATCAGGCCGATGCGCATGGCGCGGGCGCTCAGGCCGGCATGCGCCAGTTGGCGTTGCGATCCCAGAACGCAACGCTGCGCGCGTAGGCTTCGCGATCGATCGCCACACCCGAGCCGCCTTCCTCCACACCCAGCGCGTTGCGCATCATGGTGATCGGCGCCATCGGAATCTCCTCGGGCTGCGCGGTGTAGAGACAGCCGACGATGCCCCAGTCGCCATCGATGCGATCGCCTTCCTTTTCCATCTGCTCGCGGCTGTAGAGAATCACGATCAGGTAATCGGCGACGGGCGCTTCCAGGCCTTCGAACCAGCGCACCAGCACGGGCAGTTCGCGCTTGTTGCGCGCCTCGTAGCCCGAGCGCAGCTGGTGCTGGTTGTCGGACGTGATCGGAATCGTCAGGCAGCGCGTCTGCGTCCAGTTGCGATGCACGTGCAGCTTGCAGAACGGCGCATAACCATCGAGCCGCTTGAACGGCTCGTGCGCGTTCAGATATTGCTCGAACTCGGCCGCGCTGCAGCCCTGGATGGCGTTGCGACGACCGTCGCGCGGAAACAGCCGCGCTTTGGCAAAGGGCGTGAGGACGATGGACATGGAATCGGCGGAAAAGGCCGCGGCCTGGCGTTTGTCAACAACCTGATCAACTGTTTTCCCGTTTATGAGGCCTTTCCGGGAATCCGCATTTCCGTACCCCGGACCGCGGTTATCTGTACCGGTGTCTTTGACCGGTTCATGGAGAGCAACAACCTGGTCCAGTTTGCACTGGGAGACCACAGCGACGAGGAAATCGTTGCCGCTTTCACCAGGGCAAAATTTCCAAGTGACCTGGTGAACGATTTGAAGGCCTACCTGGCGGTCGCCGATTTCCCCCTGGCGGTGAGGTCCTCGTCACTGCTCGAAGATTCGCATTACCAGCCTTTCGCCGGAATCTACGACACTTATTTTCTGCCCAATAACTATCATTCCCTGCGTGGCCGCATTGCCCGCCTGCTGGCTGCGATCATGTGGTCGCGCATGGCTTCGTGCGCATCCGACTTTGCGCTCACGACATCCCACATGTGCTGCTCGGTGTAGGCCATCACGACGTGAGCATGTACT
>JALRLM010000082.1 GCA_023254435.1 Hydrocarboniphaga sp. | reverse complement strand
TGTTGGCGTAGATGAACTGCGGCGGCGTGACGCGGGTCAGGAACTCGTCGAAGCGCACGATCTCGTACATGGCGCTGCCCGGCAGGCCGTCGTAGCGATGGCCGCCGTAGAGCGTGATCTCGCGATCGCCGGTCTTTTCGTTGAGCCGCTGACGGCCCTCGGAGGCCAGCACGATCGAGACACCGCCATCGCGCTCGATCTGCGCGAACACCGCGCTGAGCTTCTCGCGATCGCCCTCGGTGGTGGCGGCATAGAACACGCCCTGGCCGTCGGCGACGGTGGTGAAGCGCCCGGCCTCGAACGGCAGGTACTGGATCAGGCGCCGCGCGTCCTTGACGAGGTAATCCGCCGTTCGCCCGGCCCAGGGCCCGATCTGGAACGCCAGCAGCGCCGTGAACGCGGCCAGCAGGCCGCCCAGCGCCAGGTAGGGACGATACAGGCGCAGCAGGCTCACGCCGCAGCCCGTCATCGCGGCCACCTCGTTGTCCTTGTAGAGCCGGCCCAGCGACAGCATGACGCCCAGCAGCAGCGAGACCGGAACCAGGATCACGAGGTACTGCACGCTGGTCAGGGCCACGATCTTGAACAGCAGATCGCGCGGCAGCTCGCCGGCCGCGGCGTCGGCCAGCAGGCTCGCGAATCGCGTCGACAGCATGATCAGCAGCAGCACCGTGATGACCGCCAGCCAGTTCGCCGCGGCGTCGCGCAGCAGGTAGCGATCGAGTGTGGAGCCATTCATAGGGGCGCGATTATGCGGTTTTTGGCCCTCAACCGTCTTGAACGGCGCATTTCACGCGCATTTCAACCAGCTTCGCGTGCCCGCATGCGACGTTCGTCGGAACACCGTGGCATCCCAATGGTCATAAGCCCTTGAATGTGGGACGGGCTTGGGACAAAGCGCGCATATCGCTACACTTGCGCCCGCAAATTTGGCCTACCCCTGCGCAGAATGCGTTTTCGATGTCCGGAGCGGTGGAAAACCGTACTGATGGCCCTCCCAAAGCCGGGACAGGCACGGCAAATCCGAGATTTCGCAGCAGGGTCGAACAGAGGAAACGATGGAATATTTCGTCAAGAGCGGTAATCCCGAGAAGCAGCGCGTCTCCTGCGTCATCGTGGGCATCTTCGACCGGCGCTCGCCCACCGAGGCCGCCCAGGTCATCGACGGCGTCAGCGACGGCGCCATCGGCGCGGTCATGCGCCGTGGAGACATGGACGGCAAGCTCGGCCAGACCCTGGTGCTGCACAACGTTCCCGGCACCTTCGCCGACCGCGTGATGCTGGTCGGCCTGGGCCGCGAGCGCAGCTTCGACGAAACGGCCTTCCGCAAGGCCAATGCCGCCAGCGCCAAGGCGCTGCGCAACACCGGCTCCATCGACGCCGTGTCCTACCTCACTCATCTTCCGCTCAAGGGCCGCGACTTCCAGTGGAACGTGCTGCAGGCGGCAATGAGCTTCGAGGACACCTATTACCGCTTCGATGACTGCCGCGGTGAAAAGGCACGCGAGGACCTGCCCAGCTACAAGCTGGAACGCCTGACCTTCGACGTGCCGCGCCGCTCCGACCTGCCGGCCGGCGAGCAGGGCCTGGCCGAGGCCATGGCGATCTCCAAGGGCGTGGCCGTGGCCAAGAACCTCGGTAACCTGCCCGGCAACATCTGCACGCCAACCTATCTCGCCACCAGCGCCGAACAGCTCGGCGCCGCGCACGGCTTCAAGGTCAAGGTTCTCGAAGAACCCGAGATGCGCAAGCTCGGCATGGGCTCGTTCCTGTCGGTGGCGCGCGGCAGCCGCCAGCCGCCCAAGCTCATCGTCATGGAGTACATGAAGGGCCCCAAGGGCGAGCGTCCGATCGCGCTGGTCGGCAAGGGCCTGACCTTCGACGCCGGCGGCATCAGCATCAAGCCGGCCGCGAACATGGACGAGATGAAGTTCGACATGTGCGGCGGCGCGGCCGTGCTCGGCGTGTTCAAGGCGGTGGCGGATCTGAAATTGCCGATCAATCTCGTCGGCGTCGCCGGGGCCCGGTGCACGCCCACGACGCCCACGACCGCCAGCGAACCCGCGACGACCAGGACGGCCACGCACCACCGCGCCACGTCGGGGGCGTCCTGCCCCCGCGCCAGCAGCCGGGCGAAGCGCGTGCCGACGCCG
>JALRLM010000012.1 GCA_023254435.1 Hydrocarboniphaga sp. | reverse complement strand
CCCTGTGGCATCGATGATGATGTCAAAAGGCCCCTCGGCTGCCAGCGCTTGCGCGTGTGTCTGGATACTTGACGCGTCAGTAAGATCAAAGCTTGGCTGCGTTTGACGCGAGAGTTGGGACACATGGTTGCACAACACATCCCTCTGAAACGCGTCAACGAACGCCCCGCCAATGGCGCCTGATGCGCCGATAACCAGGGCCCGGTAGGGGTTCGATAGCAGCAATCCTTCGCTCATTCTGGTGTCCAGAATCGACCAACCGTTGGCCATTCAGCGACTTGCCACAATCGCTCAATCAGGGTCGCCATGGCTGCCTCCGATGCGCCGCCACTGTAGGCAGCCAAGCGCATCGCCTTGTCAGTGATTTCCGCGCGCGACAAGGTGTTTCCGGGGTCACCTTTCGGTTCATCAACGCGCCCATCCAAGCGACGCCCATCCACGGTCGTCACGATCACTTTCCCAATCCAGCGTTGTGGGTAGGCGGCATCCACTTCAGGGTCAACGGTCATGCTGACCTTATCGGCGAAAGCGCGCGTCACGTCGCTACGGTAATGCGCATCAAAAGCAGTGAGGCTGGCGTGGCCGAACTGCGCCACCAACGCCAAAACGGTTCCCATAGAAAACTTGCTCTGGTGCACGGTTTGAGGATCGACAACCGGGCCCAGTACATCTACTGCACCTTGATGCACCAACGTCTCGACGGCCGAGACCTGCAACGGCCCGTGTCGGAGTGGATGCGACTGCCGCAGGACGACGACGATCTGGCCGCCGCCGCGCGCGACTATTACGGCGCCGATGCACTGCCCGTCGCGGGCTCGCAGGCGGCGATCCAGTGGCTGCCCAGAGTGCGTACCCGCAGCCGCGTCGGCGTGCTGACGCCGAGCTACGCCGAGCATGCGCAAGCCTGGCGGCGCGCGGGGCATGAGCTGCGCGCCCTGAGTGCGGCGCAGTGCGAGGCCGCGATCGATACGCTCGACGTGCTGGTGCTCGCCAATCCGAACAATCCGGGCGGCGAGCGCTTCGAGCGCGACAGGCTGCTCGACTGGCACCGGCGCCTGGCTTCGCGCGGTGGCTGGCTCGTGGTCGACGAGGCCTTCGCCGACGCGCATGCCGAACTCAGCGTCGCCGATCATGCGCACGCGGCGGGGCTCGTCGTGCTGCGCTCGCTGGGCAAGTTCTTCGGCCTGGCCGGCGCGCGCGTGGGCTTCGTGCTCGCCGCACGCGAGCTGCGCGAGGCACTGGCCGAAGGCCTAGGCCCCTGGACCATCGCCGGACCGTCGCGGCAGCTGGCCGCATGGGCCCTGCGCGATCGCGCCTGGCAGCGCGCGCAGCAGCAACGACTGCAGGTGGCCAGCGATCGCCTGCGCCGCCTGCTGCACGCGCAGGGTCTGTCGCCCGATGGCGGCTGTGCCTTGTTCCAGCGCTGCATCGTCGACGATGCGGAGCCGATCGAGCAGGCGTTCGCGAGGCGCGGCATTCTGCTGCGTCGTTTCGACGCGCCGAGCAGCCTGCGCTTCGGCCTGCCTGCCAGCGAGGCGCAATGGCAGCGCCTGCAGGCGGCGCTGCTGGCGCGGCCTGCAGGACTTGCGCTGCCGGTGCTTGAGAACGGCATGAGCCCCTCATGAGAACCTCATGAAGACCCTGATGGTGCAGGGCACCACCTCGGACGCGGGCAAGACCACGCTGGTTGCAGGGCTTTGCCGTGTGCTGAAGCGGCGCGGCGTCAAGGTGGCGCCGTTCAAGCCGCAGAACATGGCGCTGAACTCGGCCGTGACGAGCGACGGTGGCGAGATCGGTCGTGCGCAGGCGCTGCAGGCGCAGGCGGCCGGCATCGACGCCGTCGTCGATCTCAATCCGGTGCTGCTCAAGCCCGACAGCGACAGCGGCTGCCAGGTCATCGTGCACGGTCGCGCGCGCCTGCGGCTCGATGCGCGTGGCTATCACGACTACAAGCGGGTCGCCATGCAGGCGGTGCTCGAATCGCATGCGCGACTCGTCGACGCCTACCAGGCCGTGATCGTCGAAGGCGCAGGATCGCCGGCCGAGATCAACCTGCGTTCCAACGACATCGCCAACATGGGTTTTGCCGAAGCCGTCGACTGCCCGGTGATCCTGATCGCCGACATCGATCGCGGCGGCGTGTTCGCGCATCTGGTCGGTACGCTGGAACTGTTGTCGGCGAGCGAACAGGCGCGCGTGCGCGGCTTCGTCATCAATCGCTTTCGCGGTGACATCGCGCTGCTGGAGCCCGGCCTGCGCTGGCTGGAACAGCGCAGCGGCAAGCCCGTGCTCGGCGTATTGCCCTACCTGCACGGCCTGCAGCTCGATGCCGAGGATGCCGTGGCTCGCGAGGATGCGCGCCGCGACGTGCAGCTGCGCGTCGTCGTGCCGGTGCTGCCGCGCATCAGCAATCACACCGACTTCGACGCCCTGCGCGCGCATCCGCAGGTGGCGCTGCATTACGTCGGCCCGGGCCAGACGCCACCGCCGGCCGACTGCGTGATCCTGCCGGGCTCCAAGTCCGTGCGCGCCGATCTCGCGCATCTGCGCGAGCAGGGCTGGGAGACTTATCTGCACCGCCATCTGCGTTATGGCGGCAAGCTGCTGGGCATCTGCGGCGGCCTGCAGATGCTGGGTCGTCGCATCGCCGATCCGCGGGGACTCGAAGGCGCGCCGGGCGACAGCGAAGGGCTGGGCCTGCTCGATATCGAAACGACGCTGGAGCCCGAAAAGCAGCTGCGCAACGTGCACGGGCGCCTGAAGCTCGGCGATGCGAGCGCGAAGCTGAGCGGCTACGAGATCCATGCCGGCGTCAGTCTGGGCGCGGGCTTGCAGAGGCCGCTGATCGAGTTCGACGACGGTCGCGTCGATGGCGCCATGAGCGCCGATGCGCAGGTGCTCGGTACTTACGTGCACGGTCTCTTCGACGAGCCCGGGGCCGCGGGCCTGCTGCTGCGCTGGGCCGGTCTGCGCGATGCGCAGGGCATCGACTTGAACGCGCAGCGCGAGGCCGCGCTCGACCGTCTGGCCGACACGCTCGAAGCGCATCTGGACCTGCCGCGCGTGCTGGCGCTGCTGGAGCCGGCGTCATGACGCGCCGCACGTTGGTGCTCGGCGGCGTGCGCTCGGGCAAGAGCCTGCTGGCCGAGACGCTGGCGGCCGAACACGCCGGGCGCGACGGCGATGCCGTGATCTACGTCGCCACCGCGCAGGCGCGCGCCGACGGCGAGATGAGCCAGCGTATCGCCACGCACCGTCAGCGACGTCCTGCGCAGTGGACGACGATCGAGGCGCCCGTCGCGCTCGCGCAGGCGCTGCGCGAGCATGCGGGCGAGGGCCGGTGCCTGCTCGTGGATTGCCTGACGCTGTGGCTCACCAATCTGCTGTGCGCCGGCGACGAAGCGCTGCTCGAATACGAACGCGAAGCCTTCGTCCACGCTGTGACCGCGCTTCCGGGGCGCATCGTGATGGTCAGCAATGAAACCGGTCTCGGCGTGGTGCCGATGGGTGAACTCACGCGGCGCTATCTGGACGAGGCCGGGGCGCTGCATCAGCGTGTCGCCGCGGTCTGCGAACGCGTGGCGTTCACCGTCGCGGGCCTGCCGATGTGGCTCAAGACGACTTGAAGGACTGTGGAGCAAGCGACATGAATGAGGGCGCTATGAACTGGCTCGGGCATGCCGTGCGCGGCATCGATGCGGCGGATCGGCAGCGCGCGCTGGCGCATCAGGCGCGGCTGACCAAGCCGGCGGGCGCGCTCGGCGAGCTGGAGGCGCTGGCGGTGCGTCTGTCGGCCATGCAGCGCTGCGAACGACCTGCGGTGGATCGTGTGCAGATCGTCGTCTTCGCGGCCGATCACGGCGTCGCCACGGAAGGCGTATCGGCGTTCCCGCAGGCGGTGACGGCGCAGATGATCGACAACTTCGCGCACGGTGGCGCGGCCGTGGCCGTGCTCGCACGCGCGCTCGATGCGCGACTCGAGGTGA
>JALRLM010000555.1 GCA_023254435.1 Hydrocarboniphaga sp. | reverse complement strand
AGCGGAATGTTGTTTATTTGGTTTCTGTTTGCTGCTCTGCCCTCTCACTGGAGCGCCAAGCAGACTCGGTTCAAGACATCCCACCTAGTGCGCATCGCACGACTTCCTGCCGTCTACTCTATAGGTATGATCGGTATCGGTCAGCTTCAGCCGCGGCCTGTTCGGCAAGCCACGCAACGATGCGGTGGTCGAGCAGGTGCTGCGCGACCTGTCGCTGTGGGACAAGCGCCACAACAAGATCAACCAGCTCTCGGGCGGCATGAAGCGCCGCGTGATGATCGCCAAGGCGCTGTCGCACGAGCCCGACATCCTGTTCCTGGACGAGCCCACGGCCGGCGTCGACGTGGAGCTGCGCCGCGACATGTGGGAGATGGTGCGTGGCCTGCGCGAGCGCGGCGTCACCATCATCCTGACCACGCACTACATCGAGGAAGCCGAGCAGATGGCCGATCGCATCGGCGTGATCGACCGCGGCCAGATCGTACTGGTGGAGAAGACCCAGACGCTCATGGAAAAACTGGGCAAGAAGCAGCTGTCGCTGAAACTGCAGACCCCGCTGCACGCCATTCCACCCGAGCTGGCGGAATGGCCGCTGACGCTGTCCGACGACGGCAGCCAGCTCATCTACCGTTTCGACGTCGCCGCCGAAGACAGTGGCATCGCCCGGCTCATGCGCCGCCTGAGCGAACACGGCATCGACTTCAAGGATCTCAGGACCGACGAGAGCTCGCTCGAGGACATCTTCGTGAGCCTGGTTTCCAAGCCGGCTGCGGAGGCCGCATGAACGTCTACGCCATTCGCGCCATCTACCGCTTCGAACTCGCGCGCTGGTTCCGCACGCTGGGGCAAAGCCTGGCGACGCCGGTGATCTCCACCTCGCTGTACTTCATCGTCTTCGGCTCGGCCATCGGCTCGCGCATGGCCAACATCGACGGCATCAGCTACGGCGCCTTCATCGTGCCGGGCCTGATCATGCTCACGGTGCTGACCGAAAGCATCAGCAACGCCAGCTTCGGCATCTACATGCCCAAGTTCACCGGCACCATCTACGAGATCCTGTCGGCGCCGATCTCGATGACCGAGACGCTGATCGGCTACGTCGGCGCGGCCGCCACCAAGTCGATGATGCTGGGCCTGGTGATCCTCGCCACCGCCCGCGTGTTCGTCGACTATCACATCGAGCATCCGCTGTGGATGATCCTGTTTTTGATGCTGATCTCGGTGACCTTCTGCCTGTTCGGCTTCATCATCGGCGTCTGGGCCGACGGCTTCGAAAAGCTGCAGATCATCCCGATGCTGATCGTCACGCCGCTGACCTTTCTGGGCGGCAGCTTCTATTCCATTGGCATGCTGCCGCCGTTCTGGCAGAAGGTGGCGCTGTTCAATCCCGTGGTTTACCTGGTCAACGGCTTCCGCTGGAGTTTCTACGGCGTCTCCGACGTTGGCATCGGCCTGAGCCTGTCGATGACGCTGGGCTTTCTGGTGGTGTGCCTGATACTGCTGTCGTGGATCTTCAAGACCGGGTATCGGCTCAAGGTCTGAGGGCGGCCAGGGGTGACACGGTAATTGTCAGGAACTGACATTTGCGGTCAGCCCTGAGGCGGAAGCCTGCCGCGTCAATTTGGACGCACTTGAGACAGCGTTTTCGGCCAAGTCTCAACGCAGTTGGACATTTGCAAGACAGCTCGCCGGATTTAGACCGTTCGCGCCGTCTGGACGACCGTCTGTTACTGTCGAGTGGATCCCATGCCGGGTGGTGCGAAAAAACGGCGCCGAGCTTGCTCTTTTGTACGGGATCAACGAGCCGGAGCCGTCCTATGCGCTTTCACCCCATCGTGGCCGAGATGGCCATCCTGCGTATCTTCGAACGTCACGGCGTGAGCCGTGAGGGGGAGCGAATGCTGCTCGCCGAACTCGAATGCGCCTGGCGTGACGAAGGCCTGCCGGAAGCTGAGCTCTATTGCGCCATCGATCGCTTCGAAGCGGCCAAGGCCATGATCACGCTGCTGCAAGATGGCGACTATCACTGCTTTCTGGGGCCCATCGGCGCCCAGTGCGTCAGTCGCCTGCCGCGGGCCGATGTCGGCATCGACACGCAGAGCCGCCCGGTTCGTTGGGCCAGCATGGAGATGCTCGGCGTCAGTGCTTGACGGGTACGCGGGCCGGGGCCGGCTATGGCGCCGGCCCCGGCTTCGCGGTGGCGTGCAGGCTAGGGCTGTTTTGCTTCAGGCGCTTCTTCCGGTGCTGGCTGGGGGGCTTTCTTGAACAGCGACTTCAGCCCATTGCCGATGCGTTCGGCTGCCTTGCCGGTATCCAGCGTGTAGGTCTTCGACAGCCCGCTTGCTGAGGCACCGCTTGCCGGTTCGCCGGCCACCCAGCTGGGTGCGCCCATGCGTCTGAAGGCGCCCTGCTGATCGTTGCCTGCGACGGACTCCAGCGGCGCTTCCGCAATCACGCTGTCGCACTGCGTGGCCAGGGCGCCGGCCTTGTCGGTGCCCGGGCACAGCGAGTACTTGAACGGCTCTGTCTTGAGCCAGACCAGCTTGGCTTTGTCGTCGTATTCCGAGCCCGTGACCTGGAACTGCGCCAGCAGCATGAAGTTGCCTTGTGGCCCGGCCTTGGCCAGCAGCTGTCTGGCCGGTTCCGCATCCAGCCGGATGACCGATCGGGAGAGGTAGCTGGGTGCGGCGGCGACCACCTGCACGGACATCGCCCCGCGAAAATCCCGCGGGCAGGCCGAGCCGCGGATGTGGTCGCTGCTCACGCCCACGCGGTTCTCGAGATAGCCGTGCTGACTCATCTGGATTTTGCTGGTGCCATTGAGCGCGAAATAGTTGAGTCCCCCGCCATCCATCGTCGGGTTGGCGTAGTACACGCGCGGCCACACCTCGGCCCGCGGCCCCACCGGCATGCCGTCCTTGAAGGTGTAGCCCATCTCCAGCGTGCTGCCCCAGGGAGACATCATCTCGGCGGTTTTCAGCCCGTCGGCGGCCTGCAGGTACTTCACGTAACGAAACGGAATGCCGCCGAGGCTGGCGTCGTATTCGCCCAGGATCACGGGCGCGATGCTGTAGAAATCCGCGCCGATTCCAGGGGCCGTGCTCAGGGCTTGCTTGAGTTCGGCCGTGTAGGCCGCCTTCTTGCCGGCCCAGGCGTACTCGACCTGGGTCTCGTCCAGCACCTTGCAGCTCAGGGCGGGCAGCAGGTTGTAGAACAGGCTGGTGTCTTCGAGTGACTCGGGGTGCAGCTTGGCGGCGATCAAGGACGCGGTCAGCGGGTTGAAGCGGTAGCCGAACGAATCGCGATTGCCGACGGCTGCGGCGTAGACGCCTTCGGTGATCGGGCCTGCGGCCGCGGCCGTGGACAGCCAGAGTAGCCCGGCAGTGACGAGCCCTTGGATGAGTCGCGGCCTGAGTCGCGGCGGGCAACGGCGAACCAGCAGATCTGGATACAGGAATTTCATTGATCAGCACTCCTGATGCGGCAATTCAGCGCCGCATCCATGCAAAAAGGGGAAATGGAGGCCAGGCTCAGGCAGTGCCATCGGCACGCAGAAAGAAGGCGTGCGGCGAACCCGCACGCCCCCTTCCCGGCACGAGCACGACGCCACCAGAGGAATCGCCGGAGCCGGGAACCTGTAAAGCCTCAGCGCCCGTGGCGACTGCGCAGGCGGACGAGCGCGGCCGGCAGCAGGCCCAGCAGGGTCAGCCAGCCCAGGGCACCGCCGCCTTCGTCTTCATCGCAATCGATCGTGCAGGGATCGCCACCACCGCCTCCTCCTCCGCCACCGCCACCGCCACCGCCACCGCCACCGTTGTCGCTCAGGCGATCGTCGAGAACGGCGAGACTGCCGG
>JALRLM010000510.1 GCA_023254435.1 Hydrocarboniphaga sp. | reverse complement strand
CAGGTTCACGCCGTTCTGGCCCAGCTGCGTGCGCAGGCCGTCGGGCAATTTGTCGATGAATTCCCAGGCATTCGCGGCCTTGGCGGCCTCGATGATCTGCGCCTCGTCGGGCAGCACATCGAGACCGTAGGCGATGTTCTCGGCGATGGTCGCGTTGAACAGGCGCACCTGCTGGTCGACCAGGGCGATCTGCGAGCGCAGGCGATCGAGCGGGTATTCGCGCAGGTCGTGCCCGTCGAGCAGCACCGCGCCCGAGTCGACGTCGTAGAAGCGCGGGATCAGCGACAGCAGCGTCGACTTGCCCGAGCCCGAACGACCGACGAAGGCCACGGTCTGGCCCGACTCGATCGTCACCGAAACGCCCTTGAGCGCCTCGGGCAGGTCGGGCTGATACCGAAAGCGCACGTCGCGAAACTCGATGGCGCCGCTGGCACGATCGAGCGCGCGCGTGCCGCTGCCCACTTCGGCTGGCTCCGACATGAGCTTGAAGATATCGCCCGCCGCCGAGATGCCACGCTGCACTTTCTCGTTGACGTTGCCGAGATTGCGCATGGGATTCATCAGCGCCAGCATCGCACCGACGAAAGACACGAAAGTGCCCGGCGTGATCTCGGCGAGGCGCTCGGGCTGCGTGGCGAAGAACACGATGCCCGCCACCGCCCATGCGGCGATGAACTGGATCACCACTTCACTACTGCCGCGCGTCGCCACCACCTTCATCGCCAGCCAGCGCGCACGCTCGTTGACGACGTCGAACTGCCTGCGCTCGTAGCGCTGCGCGTTGTGGATCTTGACGATGCGCTGGCCGCTGACGCTTTCCTCCGCCGTCTGCGCCACCTGTCCCATATTCTCCTGGATACGCCGCGACACGGTCCGAAAGCGTTTGCTCACGTAGCGCACGATACTGGCGATGATGGGCGCGACGATCATGCAGAATGCCGCCAGCTCCCAGTTGAGCCAGAACAGCCAGCCGATCAGGCCGATCACCGTAAGCCCATCCTTGATCACCGACGTCAGCGCATTGCTGGCGGCCTCGGCCACCTGCTCGACGTGATAGGTGAGCCGTGCCACCAGCTGCGCCGAGCTCATGCGATCGTAGAAACGCACGGGCAGGCGCAACAGATGCTCGAACAATTCGCCGCGCAACTGCTTGACCACGGATCGCGCAATCCACGACATGCCGTAGCCGGACGTGAACGCCGAAACGCCGCGCAGCACGAACAGGCCGACGATGGCCCAGGGCAGCCAGCGGATGGTTTCGGGATCGGGCTTGACGAAGGTCTTGTCGAGCAGCGGCCGCATGAGGCTCATGAACGCCACTTCGGTGCCCGCCGATGCCGCCATGCCCAGCGCCGCGACGACAAAGATCTGCCAGTGACCGGCGGTGTAGCCGAGCAGGCGACGATAGACCGCCATGGGCTGGAAGTCCGGGTCTTCGGCGCCTGACGATTGCGGGGATGACGAGGTCGACATTCGTCCTATGGTATCGGGCGCCGCGCCGGCGCGCGCGACTGTGGTCGTGACGCTGCCCTCGGTCCCTGGCGTAGACTGCGTGAATTGCTCGAGGACATCACATGGCCAGGACGCTATTCGAGAAGATCATCGCCAGGGAACTGCCCGCCGCCTTTCTGCATGAAGACGAGCATTGCGTAGTGATCAGCGACATCCAGCCACAGGCGCCGCTGCATGCACTGGTGATTCCGCGCAAACCGATTCCCCGCCTCTACGACGCGACGCCAGAGGATCAGGCGCTGCTGGGACACCTCATGCTGGTGGCCAACCAGGTCGCGGAAAAAGCCGGTTACGCCGAGGCGTTTCGCGTGGTGATGAACAACGGCGCGGGTGCGGGACAGAGCGTCTTCCACATCCATCTGCACGTACTCGGCGGCCGGCCGTTGAGCTGGCCGCCCGGCTGAGTCGCGCAGCCTGAGCGGCGCAGGTCGTGGCGCCCGGCCAGGCTCAGGGCATGGCCTCGAAGGCACGGCGCAACTGCTCGACGCGCGCACGATTGACGCCGCGATCGTCGTAGGCAAAGCGCGAGGCCGAACGCACGTCCACGCGCCCGCTCGGCAGCATGAGCACTTCCAGGTCGTCGCGCAGCCCGAAGCGCGGTTCGACGAACACGGCGTGGATGTAGCCCGGCTGCTCCTGCTGGATCTCGCCGCCCAGGCGCTCCACCACCTCGTGCAGCATCACGTAGTTGCTGGCCATGTCGCCCGTGTAGCCCAGCGCGGCGACACGGTGCAGATCGTCCTTGGCCAGCGAGGACACGCAGCTGGCCCACTTGGGACATTGGGCGAACTCGCCGGTGTTGAGATACAGATCGTCCGGCGGCGTCAGCGTACGGTACGCACCGACCGCAACAGCCCCCGCAGCGAGCAGGAGCAGCAGAATCACAAGGCGCAGCAAAAACTTCATGGGCTCGGCGAATCCCTTATTTTGTTTTCTTGAGCGGCTTCTTGGCTTCTGAAGCCGGCATCGGCGGTACCAGGCGTTGCGGATCGATGCGAGCTTCGAGCCAGCTCACGCGCCAATCCAGATGTGGACCGGTGGCACGTCCCGTGGCGCCGGATCGCGCCACGATCTGACCCTGCTTCACCACGTCGCCGACCTTGGCGTCGACGCGCGACAGATGCAGGAAGGCGGATGCCAGTCCGTGGCCGTGATCGATGATGAGCGTGCCGCCCGTGTAGTACAAGTCGGGCTCGGCCAGCGTCACCACACCGCCGGCCGGCGCCTTGATTGGCGTGTCCGTCGGCACGGCGACGTCGACACCGTAGTGCGGCTGCTTGGACTCTCCATTCAAGATGCGCTGCGAACCGTAGACACCCGAGATCCGGCCCGTGCAGGGCCAAACGAAGCCCTGCAGAAAATCGGTGCGCGGCGTGTCCTGCAGGCGCGCGGCACGCACCAGCGCGCCTTCGCGTTCGATGCGAGCGCTGAGTTCGGGTGGTGCATTGACCTTGTCCTGCGGCAGGCCATCGATGCGCTGGATCCGGTACTCGCGCGCGGCGACGGCGTAGTCGTGGCTCTGCGTCTTGCCGCTGGCGTCGGTCACGCTCAGCGAGACCTCGACCGGCGCGTCGCGGTCCAGGCCGATGATGAAGAGGCCATCGTCGGCAACGTTGACGGCCTGGCCCTTGAAGCTGACTTGCGAGCCCGGTGCCACGTGGCCACGCAGCAGTTCACCCTGCTTCCACCGGCCGTCCATCTTCGGCGGAGCAGCCGTTGCGCTCATTGAGCACAACAGCAGCGCGAACCAGATCGTAGGGCGGGCCGAGACCCGCCGCCGTTTGCGCATCGAAAGCAAGATCGCAGAGTGGCGGGTGTCGGCCCGCCCTACGAAGTTCATCAGCCCGGCGCCTTGGCGTCGGCGGTCAGCGCCGCCAGCGCCTCGGCCAGCGGCATGGTCTTCTGGTACTCCACGCCCAGACGACGCAGCGTCACCGTTTTCTCCTCGGCTTCCTTGCGGCCGACGACGACGATCACCGGCACCTTGTTCACCGAGTGCTCGCGGATCTTGTAGTTGATCTTCTCGTTGCGCAGATCGGTGTCCGCACGCAGGCCGGCGTTCTTGAGCGCTTCGCAGACTTCGCTGGCGTAGCCGTCGGCATCCGAAACAATGGGCGCGACCACGGCCTGCACCGGGGCCAGCCACATCGGCATGGCGCCGGCGTGATGCTCGATCAGGATGCCGATGAAGCGTTCCATCGAACCCACGATCGCGCGATGCAGCATGATCGGGCGGCGCTTCTGCGAGTGCTCATCGACGTACTCGGCATCGAGGCGCTCGGGCATCATCGGATCGAACTGCATGGTGCCGACCTGCCAGCTGCGGCCGATCGAATCCTTCATGTGGTACTCGATCTTCGGACCGTAGAACGCGCCCTCGCCCGGCAGCTCTTCCCACTCCACGCCCGCTGCACGCAGCGCGGCACGCAGTGCATTCTCGGCCGTATCCCAGAGTTCATCGGTGCCCAGGCGCTTGTCCGGACGCAGCGCGAGCTTGACCGCGATGTTGTCGAACCCGAAGTCGCTGTAGACCTTCATCGCCTGCTGGTGGAAAGCCGTGACTTCGCCCTCGACCTGCTCGGGCGTGCAGAAGATGTGACCATCGTCCTGCGTGAAGGCACGCACGCGCATGATGCCGTGCAGGCCGCCGGAGGGTTCGTTGCGATGGCAGCCACCGAACTCGCCATAGCGGATCGGCAGATCGCGATACGAACGCAGGCCGGCATTGTAGATCTGCACATGGCCCGGGCAATTCATCGGCTTCACCGCATAGGTCCGCTTTTCGGACTCGGTGAAGAACATGTTCTCCTGGTAATTGTCCCAGTGGCCGGAGCGCTTCCACAGCGACACGTCCATGATCTGCGGGCCGCGCACTTCCTGGTAGCCGCTCTTGCGATACACGCCGCGCACGTACTGCTCCACGGCCTGCCAGATCGCCCAGCCCTTCGGGTGCCAGAACACCATGCCGGGCGCTTCTTCCTGCTGGTGGAACAGGTCGAGCTGCTTGGCCAGCTTGCGGTGATCGCGCTTCTCGGCCTCCTCGATCATCTTGAGGTAGGCCTTGAGCTCATCGTCGGTGGCAAACGCAACGCCGTAGATGCGCTGCAGCTGGGCATTGTTGGCATCGCCGCGCCAGTAAGCGCCGGACACCTTGGTGAGCTTGAACGCCGTTCCGAGCTTGGCGGTCGAGGCCAGATGCGGACCACGGCACATGTCGAGCCAATCGTCGCCCGACCAGTGGACCGACAGTTCCTCGCCTTCAGGCAGTTCGGCGGCCCATTCGGC
>JALRLM010000503.1 GCA_023254435.1 Hydrocarboniphaga sp. | reverse complement strand
CGAACTCATCACGCGCCCGCAGATCATCGACACCATCGGCCGCAACTACGCCGCCGACGAACAGGGCCGCTGGTATTTTCAGAACGGCCCGCAGCGCGGCTACGTCTCGCTGGAAACCGCGCCACTGGTGCTGCACGCGCAGCCCGACGGCAGCCTGCTGACGCACAACGGCCTGCGCGTGGAGCAGCCGACGATGGCCTATCTGGATGAAGAAGGCTCGCTGCTACTGGCCACCGAGCATGGGCCTGCGGCGCTCGATGCGAGTGATCTGGATTGGGCGCTGGAGCGGCTGCGTGGTGCGAATGGTGCGGTGACGGAAATGGAGTTGCAGATCGCGTTGGAGCAGACCAGCGGCGAGATCACTCTCCTGGCGCTGGACTGGCATGAGCATGCAGTGTCGCTGCCCGTTGGGCGACTGGATGCCACCGCCGCGGAGCGGACTCTGGTCTTCGTGCGCGATCCGCAGCCCGACACTGGAATCTGAGCCTGCTTCACAGATCGATGAGCCTGCTTGCTTGTTTTCGCCTCGCCGCTTAGCCTAGCGGCCTATGTTCAAGGTTCTTCGCCCACAGCGCTGTTGTTAATTCTCAACGTGTATCCACGTTGAGGCGCTATGCCGTGGCGTCGTAACCGAGTGGCTCAGGTGGCAGTCTGCAAAACTGCATACGCGGGTTCGAATCCCGCCGACGCCTCCACCAATCAGCTCCCCAACCTTTCTTTATCTCGCAAGGCATCAGCCTTTCGTCCTTCGTGCGCGTTTGCTCGGGACACCGATGCACGGTAGCTTTTGAAGCAACACTTTCGGCGGGGCGGTCGTGACTCTGGAGTCCAGTTCCAATTGGCTGACCGCCGTCGCTTTCGGGCTACTACAGATCGGGCCAACCAGGCGGTCCACGCGGCCGCTTCGCCGTGCGCGGCCTTGAATGTTGGACGCCAGCAGAAGCATGACTTCGAATCTCGATCGAAACGGCTTCGAAATCGTTCCGGCGATCCTCGCGGGTCGGGAGTGCGAGGCCATCAAGAACCTGGCAGCATCGTCGCTCGCTCGTTCGGCTGGCTCGCGGCAGTTTCTGGAGTACGGCTGGTGTTGGGACCTGGCCGAGAAACTCAGGCATCACCCTTTGTTGAGGCATCTCATCGGGCCGACGCATGTGACGGTGCAGTGCACATACTTTGACAAGTCTCTGCTTACCAACTGGCTGGTCGCATACCACCAGGACCTGTCCATTCCCGTATTGGCGCACGTTCCATCGCCTGCCTGCACGGGCTGGGCCGTAAAGGACGGAGTGACGTTCGTGCAGCCTCCACTGGCGGTCCTTCAATCTCTCGTCGCCGTTCGGCTTCACCTGGACAGAAGCGAGGACGACAACGGTCCATTGCGGGTACTTTCCGGGAGCCACGCGCTTGGCCGTGTTAGTGCAGCAGACCTGCCGCGGATTCGAGCGCAGCATCAGGAAGAAACATGCACCGTTCCTGCAGGTGGCATTCTGGCCCTCAAGCCGCTTCTTCTACACGCTTCGTCCAAGGCACTGTCGGTAGCCCCGCGCAGGGTTCTTCACTTTGTGTACGGGCCGTCGCAGCTACCTGAAGGTTTGGCTTGGCGCCGACTCGGCCCGAAGCAGGGTCCACTCGACGCACCGAATTCCACGGTCTCGCCGCTCCGTCCACGGCGCAGTCAAATCTAGGCTGGAGAGGACAAGACCGACATGATCGAGTCCGATCACGTATTCCCACTCCTACTTTCGGCGTGCCCGAGTTTCGCCAGGGATTACGCGTCATCCGTGGAGAACTGCGGCGTCGAATTGGCATACTCGCATGCGGCGGCTTTCTCCCGTCACTTGCTGGCGCTTCGAAACGGGGGCGACATAGAGGCGCTCGAAGCAGCGGGCGCAGCTATAGAACGTCTTCTCTCCGAGGGCAGTGAGGAGGTCAGGGAACTCACCATTGCCGGATTGCTCGAAGGCATTCAGAACGGCTGGTCCAATAAAGGCACCGATCCCGAATGTTTCGTCCGCTACCTTGGCCCATTTGGCGTGCGTAGCTGGGCTGATCTCAACGCAGGCTGGGGCGGTCCTGCGCAAGCCGTTCCTCAAGGCAAACGCCGCGAATCCGGCGGCTGCGTAGATTAGGCAGGAGATCGAGCCATGAATCGGCAAGAGCTCAAGAATCGCCTGCAGGTATCAGCCGTGCATCCCCGTTCATTCCACATCGGGGACGACTGGAGTAGCGAGACCGACATCTGGTGTTTGATCGAAACGGGCTACAGCTTCGAGATCTGCTACGTCGAGCGCGGCAAGAAAGTAGCTGTGCTGAAAAGCTTCGCCGACGAATCGACCGCCTGCGAGGCTTACTACGGCCACATCATGTCAATTCAGCATGAGTACCCGAATGCATCCTGATCACGAGATCGAATCACTGCGGCCTGCTCCAGACGATGCCATCGCCGCGATAAGCTTCGGAATAGGCTAGCGGTGCATATCCTTGGAACCCTGCTATTGATTGGCGGCCTGATCATGGCTATCGGATCGGTCAGGAGCACAAGAAGCAAGCGCCTGGAGTTGTTGCATAGGCTCAGGGCGGTCGACTACGTCCGGTATCTGGAGCATTGCCCCGATGAGCAGCTGACCTCCGATCGGAGGATGACGGGCAGTAGTAGCCTCAGCACTCAGATCATCCGGAAGGGATTCGCCGCCCACGTCGACGACAACGTTCGCCGTCTCGCGGAAAATGCGTACAAGGCTCACTGGCCCGGGGTGTTCGGTTTATTGTCGCTCATGCTTGGCATTCTCCTCTTGGAATGGTCATAGAGTGCGTTATCAGGTCTCTTCGACAGCCCACAAGCTGCCCACCCATTAGCCTTCCTGCTGAGACATCGCGTGAAAGTTCGCCATCCTCTGAACGCGCCAGGTCCTTTCTACGTCATCAAGGACGAGTGCATCACCTGCATGGCTCCTGAGGCAGAGGCCCCAGAGCTCATGGGATTCATCGATCAGGGTAAGGAAAGCGATTGCTACTTCAAGAGGCGACCGGTTACACCCGAAGAGACTGCCAAGGCGATCCGGGCCATCTCGGCCAGCTGCAACGGCGCGCTTTGCTACGAGGGCACTGACAACGTCATTATCGAAAAAATTTACGGATTGAATCATGGCGAGGGCTACGATCATAAGCCGAAAAAATAGTCCCCCTTTCGGTGAGCGTTACGAATGGTCCAGGAGTTTGCTGAGAAACCCGGCAAGGATTCTGCTGTAAGGAGCTGGGCTTTTGGCGGGGGAAATCGGATGCGTGGAGCGGACCAGCATCAGCGGGAATTGCTGATCGATTTTTCGATGGAAGAGCGGGTGCCGGCGAAGCTTCCCTTGC
Organism: Hydrocarboniphaga sp.; assembly: GCA_023254435.1. GTDB lineage: Bacteria > Pseudomonadota > Gammaproteobacteria > Nevskiales > Nevskiaceae > Hydrocarboniphaga. The sequence continues at coordinate 3,440 of JALRLM010000503.1, read as the reverse complement.
GGCCGCTGCGCTCGATGGTGGATGAGGCCCTGCGCTCGATGAGCGGCGTGCTGACGACGATGTACTCGCACACCGGGCGCCCGTCGATTCCGCCGGAGCGACTGATCCGGGCATTGCTGATCCAGGTGCTGTATTCGATCCGCAGCGAGCGGCAGCTAGTCGAGCAACTCGAATACAACCTGCTGTTTCGCTGGTTCGTCGGCCTGGGACTGCAGGAGACGATGTGGGACGCCACCAGCTTCACGCGCAATCGCGACCGGCTGATCGATGCCGACGCCGGCCGCCAGCTGATGACGGCGATCGTGTCGGGCGCGCGCACGGCCGGGCTGCTGTCGGACGAGCATTTCAGCGTCGACGGCACGCTGATCGAAGCCTGGGCCAGCCAGAAGAGCTTCCAGCCCAAGGACGGTGATCCGCCCGCCGATGGCGGCGGCAATTTCCACGGGCAGAAGCGCACCAACGACACCCACGCCTCGAAGACCGATCCCGACGCGCGCCGCTATCGCAAATCGCCGGGACAGGAAGCCCGGCTGGCGAACCTGGGTCATGCGCTGATGGACAATCGCCACGGACTGGTGGTGGATGGCTGCGTGACGCAAGCCAGCGGCACGGCCGAACGCGATGCCGCGGGCCGGATGATCGACCGCATCCGTACCGAAGGCGAGATCACCCTGGGCGCCGACAAGGGCTATGACACGCAGGCCTTCGTCGAGCATCTGGCGCGGGGCCGGGTGAAGCCGCACATCACCCGCAACACCTCGAATCGGCGCTCGGCTGTCCCCGACGCCGTGGCGGCCACGCAGGGCTATGCCAAAAGCCAGAACGCACGACCGCGCATCGAAGGCATCTTCGGCTGGCTCAAGCGCATCGGCGGAATCAAGAAGGTGAAGCTACGTGGGACCGACAAGGTCCACAGCCTCTTCACCTTCGCGCTGGCGGCCTACAGCCTCGTGCGAATGCGAACCTTGCTCATGCCCCAGGTGCAATCCGTCCAATGAGGCCGATGGCCCGCCAAAAGACTTCACGAACCCCTCTGGGGTCTCGTAACACCAGGGGAAAACACCTGATGTGCCAGCCCCCAAATAGAAAATTGACGGGGTTTCTCAGCAAACTTCTAGTCGCGCCGCGACGGGCGGAAACAACATGCCGATCTGGTCGATGCGGAAAATCATCCAAGCTGTTACGGCAGTCCTGCTCGTTCCCTTGGTCACGCTCTCAAGACTCTTCGCCGAATACCAGCTCGGGCTTGCCGTTCAGGAGCCCCTCGATACGATCCTTGTGCTTGTTGCCCTGGGCATCGGCTTGATCCTAGTCCTCATCACCTTCCATTCATGGCTTGCATGCACCACGGCCACGATCCTGTACCTCGCATGGTCGGTCGCTTCGTACACCGTCATAGCGGTTTTCATCGGCTGCCTGTGGGCGCCGGCGTGCGTGTAGTCTTGTTCGGCAATCCGGGCCAAGATTTGCATTCGATCAACCCAATAGGCCACGCAGGTGGCCCGTGGCCTGGCCGATTCAAGCAAGGAGTCTGTGGTGACTGACGACGTCGATGAAAGTTTCTACGACCGAGCGGACGAGCACATTAATCTCGCGAACGATCAGGGGCGTGAGGCTGCAAGGGGAAAAGTCAGTGCGTCCTTTATGTATGCAGTGGCTCGATACAATGCGTGGGTCAGCGCTTCGGGCTTCTCTTCGGGTGCTGACATGAAAGCGGCGCAAGTCGAAACCATCGCGTTCTTCACGAAGCAGTATCAATCCATGCTCGAAGAAAACCTCAACGACTACAGTAAGAATTTCGACTGTTACATGAAGGCCGGCATGCAATAGCCATTCTGGGCTCCGTATGAGCGCCTTGCTATTCGCCGTAGTTGCACTTGCCATCATTGTGGCACTGGTGTCTGTGGCCAAAGCGAAGAGGCGAAGGACGGCCGGGCAAGCACCTTGGCCCTTCTACGCCAAGAAACCCCTTTCCGCTCCCGAGCAGGTTTTGTACTTCCGCCTGCGCATGGCATTGCCCGACCATATAGTGCTGGCGCAGGTCGGACTGTCCCGCATTTTAGGCGTCAGGAAGGGACACAACTTTGGGGAATGGTTCAACCGCATCAATCGCATGAGCGCGGACTTTGTCATCTGCACAAAGGACGCGACCATCGTGGCAGTCATCGAGCTTGATGATGCATCTCACGACAAAGCCGATCGCCGGATTGCGGATGCAAAGAAGGACAAGGCCCTGAGCTCCGCCGGCATTCGCGTTCTACGGTGGCGAGTCAAGTCGCCGCCAGATGAAGCCAGTATCAAAGCCGAGTTCAGTGTAGCTCCGCAACAGGCCACCCCTGATCCTGGAGTCATTTCGCCGCCCAGTGACTGAGACACGGTTTCAGGTCTTCGCCGCAAACAACAGCCCTGCTCACATCCCCGCCTGCGCCCCCCTGACCTGCCCCTGCTGCGGATAGTCCTGCAGCAGCCTGCGCGTCACGCCATTGGTCCAGCCGAAGCCATCCTGCAGTGGATATTCGCCGCCGCGCCCACCGCCCGGCGTGCCGCGGCACTGGCCGCGCAGGCGGTATTTTTCCACCAGCTTGTGCTGGCGCTTGTAGAGCTCCACCACGGTTTCGATCCAGCGCTGCGCGATGTCGGCGGCGAGTTCGTCGTGTCGGTAGCGCCGCAGGCCGGCCACGGCCAGCCACTGCAGCGGCGCCCAGCCGTTGGGACGGTCCCATTGCTCGCCTGATTCGACTTCGGTGGTCGACAGGCCGCCTTCGGTCATCAGGCGCTCGCTCACGGCGGTGGCGACGCGTGTCGCCTGCTCCAGGCTGGCAAGGCCGCAGAACAATGGGGCGACGGTGGCGGCGGTCAGGTTTTCGCGAATCGTGTCCTGCTGCCAGTCGTAGTCGAAGAACGCGCCGGCCTGCTCGTTCCACATGAGGCGATGCATGGCGTCGCGGCGCTGTGCGGCCTGCTCGCTGAAGCTCTGCGCGGAGATATCGTCGCCGGCCTTGGCGCTGAGTTCCGCGATGGCTTCTTCCAGCCGGTACAGAAAGGCATTCAGATCCACCGGCAGGATCGCGGTGGTGCGCGTGGTGCACAGGCCGCCGTTGGCCACGCACCAGCGCGAGGAGAAATCCCAGCCCGACGCGGCCGCCGCGCGCAGGTCGCGATAGACCTGATGCGAGTTGCGCTCCGACTCGCGCCCGGTGGTCACGTCCTCGCGATACGACTCCTCGCGCGGGGTGTCGCGGTCGTCCCAGTAGCGGTTGAGCAGGCCGCCGTCGGCCGTGCGCACCACGTGGCGATGCTGCTCACCGGGGCGCAGCTCCTCGGCGCCTTCCATCCAGTACGCGTGCTCCTTGCGCAGCTGCGGCAGGTAGTGCTCGGCGCGGCTCACGCCGTACTGCTCGCAGAGGTCGACCATGAACACGAACATCGGCGGCTGCGAG
>JALRLM010000493.1 GCA_023254435.1 Hydrocarboniphaga sp. | reverse complement strand
CGCTGATCGAACGCGCGCAGCAACTGCTCGCCAGCAGCGCGTCGACATCGGCGCCAGCATCGGTGCCGCGCTGTATCCGCAGCACGCGCAGGGCAGCGATCGCCGCGAATCCTTGATCCAGGCCGCCGACAAGGCCATGTACAAGGCCAAGCACTCGGGCAAGAACCGCGTCGTCACCGCGACCGGCTAGGGCCTGTCGCAAGGGCTCAAGCCAGGGCCGTCGCGGCCGATACCGAAGGCGAGGGCCAGCCCGTAGGGGCGGCTGTCCGACGGCCCCGGATTTGCATCGTTGCAGCGTCGTCGACCGCGCCGTTCGGGCGGGTCTTCAATCGCCAACTGCGACCGCATTTCGGTCATCCCTTATGGGCTATGCTGCCGCGCCGCTCGCTGGCGTTCTTCCCACCTTGCAGGAAATTCGAATGTACCGATCGTTGTTGGGCGCCGTCGCGCTGTTGTTGGGTTCGTCGGCCTGGGCGCAGCAGGCGCCGACGCAGTCCGATTTCCACGAGATGGCCAAGGACGTGGTGACGGTCGCCGGCTACAAGTGGCTGGCACCGGCCGAAGCCACCGGGCTCACCGGCTTTTCGCTGGGCGCCTACGGCGTTTACCTGCCGATCACGGACAAGGAGGCGTATCGCAACCTGAGTGGCCGCGACCTGTCCGAAATCGGCATGGTGGGCCTGGTGGCGCAGAAGGGCCTGCCGTTCGGCTTCGACCTCGGCATCATCTACGGCTACCTGCCCGAGGAGAACGTCAAAACCTTCGGTGTCGGCCTGCAGTACGCCGTGCTCGAAGGCAGCGTGGCGACGCCGGCCGTGGCGCTGCGCGCGGGTTATCACGAGCTGATCGGCGTCAACAGCCCCGAGGTCTACGGCTACAGCTTCGATGTCGCGGTGTCGAAGGGCTTTGCCAACCTGACGCCCTACGGCAGCATCGGCTACCTGCGCGGCCGCCTGAATTCCTATGACGACATTCCGGGCATCGTCAAGGAAGACCTCGACCTCATGCGCATCACGCTGGGCCTGCGCGCGTCCTTCGGCCTGTTCGACATCACGCCCGAGTACGAACATGCCGGCTCGCACTCGTTCAACATGCGGCTGGGCTTTTCGTTCTGAAGTCGCGAGCGGAATCAGCAAAAAAGCCCGGCCAGTGCCGGGCTTTTTCATTGGACCCCTGTCGAGAGTCTGCTGCTGCGGGGCTTTGCCTCAGGCCGGCAGATCGTCCAGCAGGTACATCGCGATTTCGCAGAACAGGTTCGGCGAGACGCGGATCAGCGGTCCCGCCGAATGCTGGCTGTCGAGCATCTGGCGCTGGCGGATCTGCCAGCCGCGCTCGGCGCACAGCGCTTCGAAATCACCCACCGTGCACAGGTGGATGTTGGGCGTGTCGTACCAGGTGGCCGGCAGCGAACGCGTCATCGGCATGCGACCCGCGAGCAGCGCGGCGCGCACGCGCCAGTGGCCGAAGTTGGGAAACGTGACGATGGCGCGCTTGCCCACGCGCAGGATCTCTTCGATGGCGTCGTCGGGCCGCTGCAGTGCCTGCAGCGTCTGCGTCAGCAGCACGTAGTCGAAGGAATCGGTCTCGAAGTCGCGCAGGCCGTCGTCGAGGTCGGCCTGGATCACGTTGACGCCGGCTTCGATGCAGCGCGCCACCTTGGTGTCGTCGATCTCCAGGCCATAGCCGCGCACCTGGCGCTGCTCGGCCAGATGTGCCAGCAGCGCGCCGTCACCGCAACCCAGGTCGAGCACGCGAGAGCCCGGCGCAATCCAGTCGGCGATGATGGCCAGGTCGCGGCGCAGTGCGCTCATGCGCCCACCTCGTCGGCGACGCGGCTCAGATAGTTGCGCAGCACGCGATGGTAGTCGGGCAGCGGCATCAGGAAGTCGTCGTGGCCCAGCGCCGATTCGATCAATGCGTAGGACACGTCTCGGCCGGCGTCGACCAGCGCCTTGACGATCTCGCGCGAGCGCGCCGGCGAAAAGCGCCAGTCGCTGGAGAAGGCGACCACCAGGAAGCGCGCCTGAGCCTGGCGAAACGCGGTGACCAGCGAATCGTCGTAGTCGCGCGCCGGATCGAAATAATCCAGCGCCTTGGTCATGATCAGGTAGGTGTTGGCGTCGAAGCGATCGACGAAGCTCTCGCCCTGATAGCGTAGATAGCTTTCCACCTCGAACTCGACGTCGAAGTTGAACGAGGGCTGCGGCGCCTTGAGATCGTTGCCGAACTTGGCGCGCATGGCCGCGTCGGACAGATAGGTGATGTGGCCCAGCATGCGCGCCAGGCGCAGGCCGCGCGCGGGCACCATGTCGTGATCGTAGTAGCGGCCACCGTGGAACTCGGGGTCCGACAGGATGGCCTGACGCGCGATTTCGTTGAAGGCGATGTTCTGCGCCGAAATCTGCGGAGCCGAGGCGATCACCACCGCATGGCGCACGCGGCGCGGCAGGTCGACCGCCCATTGCATGACCTGCATGCCGCCCAGCGAGCCACCGATGATGGCCGCCCACTGCGCGATGCCCAGGTGATCGGCCAGCAGGCCCTGCGAGCGCACCCAGTCGCGCACGGTCAGCAGCGGAAAATCCGGGCCCCACTGGCGACCGGTTTCGGGTGCGATGGTGTTGGGACCGGTGGAGCCACGGCAGCCGCCCAGATTGTTGAGGCTGACGACGAAGAAGCGATTCGTATCGATGGGCTTGCCGGGACCGATGCAGTTGTCCCACCAGCCCGGCTTGCGGTCACCGGCGCCGTGCACGCCGGCGGCGTGATGGTCACCCGACAGCGCGTGGCAGATCAGCACGGCGTTGCTTGCCGTGGCATTCAGCTGACCGTAGGTTTCGAAGATCAGTTGGTAGTCGGCCAGGCTGCGCCCGCAGGCCAGCGCCAGAGGTTCTGCAAAGTGCAGCACCTGCGGGGTTACCAGGCCAACAGAGTCTTGGGGAAAGGCAGTCGACATCGACC
>JALRLM010000331.1 GCA_023254435.1 Hydrocarboniphaga sp. | reverse complement strand
CGAACACGTTGCGCACGTCGTCCTCCACCACCAGCACGCGACGGCCTTCGAGCGCGGCCTCGCGGTCGCGTGCGACCTTGAGCAGGCGTTGCGCCTCGACGGGCAGTTTCTCCTCGACCTGATGCAGGAACAGCGTGACTTCGTCGAGCAGGCGCTCGGGCGAACGCGCGTCCTTGATGATGATGGACTTGGAATAGCGCCGCAGCCGCTGCTCCTCATCGCGGCTCAGCGAACGGCCCGTGTAGACGATCACGGGCGGGAACGACACCTCGTCGTGCCCGGCCATCTTCTCGAGCAGTTCGTAGCCGGACAGATCGGGCAGGTTCAGGTCCATGACCACGCAGTCGAAGGTCGCGCTCTGCAGCTGCGATAGCGCGGCGACGGCGCTTTCCACGCCGACGATCTGCACCTCGCCGGTGGCGAGCAGATGGCGGATGCTGTCGCGCTGGCGCTCGTCGTCCTCGACCACGAGCACGCGGCGCAGGCCCTGCGTGGCCTTGGCCTCCAGCCGCTGGAAGGCTTCGACGAGCTGCTCGCGCTTGACCGGCTTGAGCGCATAGCCCACGGCGCCGCGCTCCAGCGCCTCGTGCGTGTAGTCGGTCACCGAGGCCACGTGCACGGGAATGTGCCGCGTGCGCGAATCGTGCTTGAGCTGGTCGAGCACGCCCAGGCCCGAATGATCGGGCAGGTTCATATCGAGCACGATGGCGCTGGGACGATACTGCTTGGCCACGGCCAGGCCTTCGCCGGCGGTATGCGCGACCAGGCACTGGAAGCCCATCTCGTGCGCGAGATCGCGCAGGATGGCGGCGAAGCGCACGTCGTCCTCGATCACCAGAATGCTGCGCGTGCCGCTGGCCAGGTGCTCGCGATCGTCTTCCACGGCCGGCAGCGCGCGCGGCACCACGACGTGCGGATCCACCGCGGGTATCGCGCGCACCGGCACCTCGACGCTGGTCACCGTCGGCGCCACGGGCAGTGCCGCGCCTTCGACGTAGACCAGCGGCAGGGTCAGCGTGAACACGCTGCCGACGCCGACCGTGCTCTGCACGCTCAGGTCGCCCCCCAGCAGCCGCGCCAGATCGCGCGAGATCGACAGGCCCAGGCCGGTGCCACCGTACTTGCGATGCGTGCTGCCGTCGGCCTGGCGGAAGGCTTCGAAGATGAGGCCTTGCTGTTCGGCGGGAATGCCGATGCCGCTGTCGCGCACGGCGAGGCAAATCTGGTTGCCGGATGCGTAGACGCGCAGCGCGATCTCGCCACGCTCGGTGAACTTGAGTGCGTTCGACAGCAGGTTCTTGACGATCTGGCCCAGGCGCTGCGGATCGGTTTCGATGCGCTCGGGCGCGCCGGGCTCCAGCTGCCAGCTCAGCGCCAGTGACTTCTGCTTCGCCACGGGCTCGACGCCGCGAATCAGCGTGTCCAGCGTGCGTGCCAGCAGCACGCTCTCGGGCTGAATGTCGATCTTGCCGGCCTCGATGCGCGACAGGTCGAGAATGTCGTTGATCAGCGTCAGCAGGTCGTTGCCGGCCGCCGAAATGGTCTGCGCGAAACGCACCTGCTCGGGCGTCAGGTTGCCGCTCTTGTTGTCGGCCAGCAGCCGCGCCAGGATCAGCGAGCTGTTGAGCGGCGTGCGCAGCTCGTGGCTCATGTTGGCCAGGAACTGGCTCTTGTAGCTGTTGGCGCGCTCGAGTTCGGCAGCGCGCTCGGCCAGCACGCCTTGCGCCTGCGCCAGATCGTTGCGCTGATGCTCCAGCTGCTGGGTCTGTTCCTCGAGCTGCGAATTGGTCTGTTCGAGTTCGGCCTGCTGGCTTTCGAGCCGCACGGCCGACTCCTTGAGCGCGCGGCTCTGCTCCTCGAGCTCTTCGTTGCTGACGCGCAGTTCTTCCTGCTGCGCCTGCAGCTCTTCGCTCTGGCGCTGGGTTTCCTCGAGCAGGTCTTCGAGTCGCGAGCGATCCTTGGACGAGCGCACGGCGATGGCGAGCGGGTCGGCGATGCGGTCGAGCAGTTCGCGTTCCGCAGAGCCTAAGCGCCGCAGAAAGCCCAGCTCCATCACCGCCTGTACGCCGCCGTCGATGCTGGCCGGCACCAGCAGCGCCTCGCGCGCGGTGCTGCGGCCCAGACTGGACGACACCGGCAGATAGCCGTCGGGCAGATCGCGCACGTGCACCACGCGATTCTCGGCCGCGGCCTGGCCCAGCAGACCATCGCCCTCGCGCAGCGCCGGCGCCTCGCCGTCTGGCAGCGCATAGGCTGCGTAGCGGCGGAAACTGCCGTCGTCCTGGGCGATGTAGAAGGCGCCGACCTGGGCGTCGAGATAGCCGGCCAGGAAGTTCAGCGCTTCATGGCCCAGCCGCTCCAGCCGCGGCTGGCCCTGCAGGCGCGTACCGAGCCCCACCTGGCCGACGCGCAGCCAGCCCTGGGTCTCGCGAGCCCGATGCTCGCGCGAGGTGGTGACGGCCGCGGTGCCGATCAGCACCAGCAGCAGTACGGCGCCGCCGCCCAGCACGGCGACGGCGAAGTCGACAGAGGCTTTCCAGTCGGCCTGGCGACTCGTCAGCAGGCCACGCTCCTCGGCCTCGAAGTCGTTCATGAGACTGCGGATGGCGTCCATGGCCGCCTTGCCGCGGTCGGTACCGACGATGTCGAGCGCGGCCCCGCCGTCACCCTTGCGGCGCAGCTCGATGGTCTCGGCCAGCTCGGCCATCTTGTCGTCGGCCAGACGCTGCAGCGTATCGAGGCGCTGCTGCTGGTTGGGGTTGTCCGACGTCAGGCTGCGCAACACCTTGAGCTCGCCGGGCAGTTCGGCGCGTGCACGCTGGTAGGGCTGCAGATAGGGTTCGCTGCCGGTCAGCAGAAAACCGCGCTGACCGGTTTCAGCGTCCTTGACCGTGGAACGCAGGGCCTCCAGCCGCTCGACGACGTCGAGCGTATGCGCGAGCCGGTCGGCGGTCTCGGCGCTGCTGCGCAGGGCGCTGTAGCTGAACACCGAGCTGACGATGACTGCGGCGATAGCGGCGACGAAGCCCAGCAGCGTGGCCGGCGGCAACGGTGCACCGGCCAGACGGCCACGAACCCGCGCGGGCGCAGCAGCGTTCTGCGACATGAGCATCCTTGAATGAAGAAGTTCCTGGAAACGGCGTGACGAACTCGGGGCTTTCTTGATGAGCCTTGCGATCCAAGCATAGCGCCGGGCCGCGAACGGCGTCAGCGGGCCGGCGCCGGCATCATGCGGAGCCCGCGCGACGGAAACGAAAAGGGCCCCGAAGGGCCCTTCTCATACTGCGTGCAACGGACTGCCGCGATCAGAACGTGTAGCGCACGCTACCCGTGAAGTTGCGCGGATCGCCGTAACGGTACTGCGAGAAGAAGTTGACCTGGCTGTAGTACTTCTCGTCGGTGAGGTTGTTGGCGTTGATCTGGAACGACAGGTTGGGGTTGACCGCGTAGCGCGCCATCAGCGCCACCAGCGTGTAGCCGCCCTGGTAGATGCGGTCGGGATCGCCGGTGACCGGATTGGGGCCCGTGGTGCCGTAGATCTCGTCCTGGTAGTTGACGCCACCACCCACGGTCAGGCCCTGCAGCGCATTGCCGGTGACCTCGTAGGTGACGAACAGCTTGAGCATGCGGCGCGCGGCCTCGGTGTTCACCTTGTTGCCGTCGGCATCTTCGGCCTTGAACTGGGTGTAGCCCAGCGAGACGTTGAGATGCTCCATCGGCTTGCCGACCACTTCGGCCTCGAAGCCCTTGCTCTCGACACCCTTGGCGCCGCGATAGGCCTGCTCCGGCAACGCATCGTCGCCCGTACCATCGACGATCGCGCCCGGAATGGCCTGGGCGAGATTGTCCTGTTGCACCAGGAACAGGGCCAACGTGGTCTGCAGCGCATCGTCCATGAAGCGGCTCTTGAGGCCGATTTCGCTGCTCTTGCCGGTGACCGGATCGACGTAGCTGCCGTCGACCTCACGCGCGTTCTGCGGCTTGTAGATCTCGGTGTAGCTGGCGTACACGCGATGCGCCGCCGTCACGTCGTACAAGGCACCGAAATACGGGATGAAGACGTTGTCATCGCCGAAGTTCTCGGCCGTGCCATAGCTGGAGCCCTTGCGATCCCAGCTGGCCAGGCGACCGCCGGCCACGAACTTCAGCGCATCCGTCACCGAGAAGCGCATCGCGCCGTAGTAGCCGTCCTGCGTAGTGGTCAGGTCCTGCGCGACGTAGGAGTCGCCCCACTCCGGCTCGGGATACGAACCATCCCAGGTGTAAAGGCTGCCCGCCGGCGTCTGGTAGTCGATCGCCGGCCAGGAGATGGTGTGCGCGTCCTGCTCACTGTGCAGCGCACCGATCACGAACTCGTGCTTGCGCTCGAACAGGTTGAAGTAGCCCTTCAGCTGCGCATCGAAGCTGTCCTGCTTGCTCTCGCCCGAAGCGCGATAGGGGTAGGCATATTCCTCGACGCCGGTCTCGCGGTCGAGCTGACCCGACAGGTACAGCAGATGCGTACGCTGCGCGTTCTTGAGGTGGTTGTAGTTACCGATCAGCTGCCAGCCGTTCGAGAAGCTGTGCACGATGTTGGCGAACACGTTGGTGTTCATCGTGTGCCAGCGCGTCCAGTCGGCCGCCGTGGTGGTGGAGCGCGGCAGATCGGTGTGCGAGCCGTCGGTGTACCAGGTCGGCAGCGCGCCCCAGGTCGGCGCCGTGGGATCGTTGTCCTGATAGCTGGCGCCGACGCGCAGCAGCGTGTTCTCGGTGACATCGGCATCGATGACGCCGTAGATCACCGAATCCTGGCTCTCGTAGAGGTCCTGGTAGGAGTTGCCCTGGCCGTAACGGCCCACCAGTCGTCCGCGGATCGAGCCGCTGGAATTGAGGCCGCTGCTGACGTCGGCGGTGACCTGGCGCTGATCCCAGCTGCCGTAGCCGGCTTCGACGTAGCCGGCGAACTCCGCCGAGTCGGCATGCTTGCGCACGAGGTTGATCGACGCCGACGGATCGCCCACGCCCGTCATCAGGCCGGTGGCGCCGCGAACCACTTCGATGCGGTCGTAGAGCGCGGTGTCGGCCAGGGTTTCGCCGGAGTCGGCCGCGAGGCTCCAGGCCAGCGGCACGCCGTCGACCTGATAGTTGCTGATCTCGAAACCGCGCGCATAGAAAGTGTTGCGCACGTCGTCGACTTCGTTGGTCGACACACCGACGGCATTCGAGACCACGTCGACGAGGTTGGTCAGCCCCTGATCCTGGATCTGCTGCTGCGTGATCACGGTGACGGACTGCGGCGTCTCCTGCGGCGACAGGCCCAGGCCGGTCGCCATGTCGATCTTCTCCTTGATCGTGTAGGAGCCGTTGACGACGATGGTTTCCATCTCGACGACATCGTCGTCGGCCGCGGCGGGCGCCGCCGACGGATCGGGCTCGGCCTGCTGCGCCAGCGCGGCGGAGGACATCCCCAAGCCCAGAAACGAAGAAACCACGAACACGGACCACGAAGAGTGCGGCTTTGACACGTTGGCTACGCCTTTTGATGATTCCCTTGGAATGCGAATTATTATTATTTAGAAAGATCGCAGTCAATTTCAGTTTGTATCGGCCCGCCACCCGCGCCGGCAATCAAACTTATGATTGATAAAGGAAAACCATCGGAAACCAGAACGAAAAACGGGTGCCGGCCGAAGCCCGCACCCGTTCGTTCACCGCTCTAGCCTGCCTTCAGAACGGAATGTCGTCGTCCTCGAAGCCGGCGTCGGCGGCCGGCGCCGGCGCGCTGCGCGGGCTGCCGCGATCCATCGGCGCCGACGAGCGACCGCCGCCGCCACCCGAATAACCCGACGACTGGCTACTGCCACCGTACTCACCCGAACCGCCGCCGCTACCGGGCTTGCCGTCGAGCATCTGCATTTCGTTGGCGTGGATTTCGGTGGTGTAGCGGTCCTGGCCACTGGCCTTGTCCTGCCACTTGCGGGTTCTGAGGGCGCCTTCGATGTAGACCTTGCTGCCCTTGCGCAGGTACTGCGCGGCGATTTCGCCGAGCTTGTTGTGGAACACCACGTTGTGCCACTCGGTGCGTTCCTGCTGGTTGCCGTCCTTGTCGCGCCAGGAGTCGGAGGTGGCAATGGTGACGTTGGTCACCGAGCCGCCATTGGCGAAGCTGCGCGCTTCGGGGTCCTTGCCGAGGTTGCCGATGAGTATGACTTTGTTGATGCCGCGGGAGGCCATGGAAATCCCCTGAAGGTTCGATGCTGAGAAAAAGTGGGCGATGGCCAGAGAATCGCGGGCTCCGTCGTCAAAACCGGAACGCCAGGCTGTTCCCGATCAACGAGTTGCGTCAGCGTTCCAGCGAACGTGCTCCGCATGCGGAGCCTGGCGTCCATCCGGCTTCGTCCATCGACGCTGGGCGGATTGTCGGCCACCGCGCCGGTGGCTGCCAAGCCCGAGGCCGGTCGCACGGCGCGACCGGCCTCGCGGAAGCGCTCAGGCGCGCGCCGGCTGCGCAGCCGGACTCGCCGCCCGCCCCTGCGCGAGCCGGTACAGCGCCGGCAACACCAGCAGGGTCAGCAGCGTGGAGCTGACGATGCCGCCGATCACCACCGTGGCCAGCGGCCGCTGCATCTCGGCGCCGATGCCGGTGTTGAAGGCCATCGGCACGAAACCCAGCGCGGCGACCAGCGCGGTCATGAGCACCGGGCGCAGGCGCGTGCGCGCGCCTTCCGCGATCGCTGCGTCCAGCGCCATGCCGCCCTCGCGCAGGCTGCGGATGAAGCTGAGCATGACCAGACCGTTGAGCACGGCCACGCCCGATAGCGCGATGAAACCCACGGCCGCCGAGATCGACAGCGGAATGCCGCGCAGCAGCAGCGCCGCGATGCCGCCCGTGAGCGCCAGCGGCACGCCCGAAAAGATCAGCAGCGCATCGCGCATCGAACCAAAAGCCAGCCACAGCAGGCCGACGATCAGCGCCAGCGTCAGCGGCACCACCACGGCCAGGCGATCGCGCGCCGACTGCAGTTGCTCGAAGGTGCCGCCGTAGTCGATCCAGTAGGCCGGTGGCAACTTGGCGGCCGAGGCGACGCGAGCGCGTAATTCGGCGATGAAGCCGCCCAGATCGCGCCCGCGCACGTTGGCCGTCACCACCACGCGACGCTTGCCGTTTTCACGATTGATCTGATTGGGGCCTGGCGACAGATCCAGCCGCGCGACCTCGGCCAACGGCACGTAGCCACCGCCGGGCAGCGACAGCGGCAGACGGCCCAGCGCATCGAGATCGCTGCGCAGCACTTCGGGAAGGCGGATCACCAGGTCGAAGCGGCGATCGCCGTCGAACACCTGCCCCACCGTTTCGCCGCCATAGGCTGCGCGCACCACCGACTGCAGCGCGGCGACGTCGAGGCCGTAGCGCGCCAGCGCGTCGCGGTCGACCTGCAGCGACATCACCGGCAGGCCGCTGACCTGCTCCAGTGCCACGTCCTGTGCGCCCGGCACGCTGGCGACGATGTCCTGCAAGCGTGCGCCGATATCGGCCAGCGTGGCCAGATCGTCGCCATAGACCTTCACCGCCACGTCGGCGCGCACACCCGACAACAGCTCGTTGAAGCGCATCTGGATCGGCTGCGTGAACTCGTAGTTGTTGCCCGGAATGCGCCGCACCCGCGCTTCGAGTTCGGCCACCAGCTGCGCCTTGGTCTTGCGCGGATCGGGCCAGTCGCGACGATCCTTGAGGATCACAAAGTTGTCGGCCACCGACGGCGGCATCGGATCGGTGGCGATGTCGGCGGTGCCGATCTTGGCGACGATGAGCTCGACCTCGGGCAGGGATTTCACCGCGTTTTCAAGCTGTGTCTGCATGCTCACGGCCTGCGTCAGGCTGGTGCCCGGTATACGCAGCGCGTGCAGCGCGATATCGCCCTCGTCGAGATTCGGGATGAACTCGGTGCCCATGCGCGACGCCAGCGCGCCCATGCCGATCACCAGCAGCAGCGCCGCCGTCGCCACGAGTCCGCGCGACTTCAGGCTGGCCGCGAGCAGCGGCAGATAGACGCGCTCGGCCCAGCGCGAGAGGCGCGTTTCGCCATGCGCGACGTCCTGCGGTTTCGGCGCCGGCACGAACAACGCCACCGCCGCCGGCACGGCCGTGACCGACAACAGCATCGCGGCGACCAGCGCCATGACCACGGTCTGCGCCATCGGGTGGAACATCTTGCCCTCGACACCATCGAGCGCGAAGATCGGCAGGTACACCGCGGTGATGATGAAGACGCCGAACAGCGCCGGTCGTATCACTTCGCGCGTGGCCTCGAAGACGATGCGCAGGCGCTCGTCGCGCGACAGCACCCGGGCTTCTGCATGCGCGGCCAACGACAGCCGCCGCAATGCGTTCTCTACGATGATCACCGCGCCGTCGACGATGAGGCCGAAGTCGAGCGCGCCCAGGCTCATGAGGTTGGCCGACACACCCGTGCGCAGCATGCCCGTGATGGTCAGCAGCATCGTCAGCGGAATCACCATCGCAGTCAGCAGCGCGGCGCGCAGATTGCCCAGCAGCGCGAACAGCACCACGATCACCAGCAGCGCGCCCTCGACGAGATTCTTTCGCACCGTGTCCAGTGTCCTGTCGACCAGCCGCGTGCGATCGTAGGCGGTGACCAGCCTGAGCCCGGGCGGCATCGACGCCTGGATCTGCTGCACACGATCCGCCACCGCGCTCGCGACCGCGCGGCTGTTCTCACCCACGCGCATCAGCACGGTGCCGAGCACCACTTCGCGACCGTTCTGTGTCGCAGCACCCGTGCGCAGCTCGCTGCCCGCGCCGACCTCGGCGATATCGCCGACGCGCAGCGGCGCGCCGGCGATGGTCTTGACCACGATGCCGCGCAGATCGCTTATCGCCTGCACCTCGATCTGGCCCGGCACGCGCAGCAGAATCTGCTGGCCGTTGCGCTCGACGTAGCCGGCGCCGGTGTTGGCGTTGTTGCGCTCCAGCGCCTGCGCGAGTTCGGCCAGCGTCACGCCGTAGGCCAGCAGCCGCGCTGGATCGGGCTGCACGAGAAACTGCTGCTCGTAACCGCCGATGGTGTTGATCTCGGCCACGCCGGGCACGCGCAGCAGCTGCGGACGCACGATCCAGTCCTGCGCCAGACGCAGGTCGGTCGTCGTCACGGCGGAGCCATCGGCGTTCTTCGCCCCGGGATCGGCCTCGACCGTGTACATGAAGATCTCGCCCAGGCCCGTCGCGGCGGGCCCCATCTGCGGTTCCAGGCCCTGCGGCAGCTGCGCGGCGATCGACTGCAGGCGCTCGGCCACCTGCTGGCGCGCAAAGTAGGGATCGGTGCCTTCCTCGAAGATCACCGTCACCTGCGACAGTCCGTAGCGCGACAGCGATCGCGTGTACTCCAGCCGCGCCAGCCCGGCCATCGCCGTCTCCAGCGGAAAGCTCACGCGCTGCTCGGCTTCGAGCGGGGTATAGCCGGGGGCCTCGGTGTTGATCTGCACCTGGATGTTGGTGATGTCGGGCACCGCGTCGATCGGCAGCTGGCGGTAGCTCCAGAAGCCGAAACCCGCGACGGCGATGGCGATCAGCAGCGTCGGAACGCGCTGCGCGATCGAAAGCTGAAGAATGCGTTCGAGCATGGTCGCGCGTCTCAGTGATCGTGGCTGGCGCCGGACTTTTCGATGTCGGCCTTGATCAGATAGCTGTTCTCGCTGACATAACGCGCGCCCTCGGCCAGCCCCCCCAGCACTTCGACATGCGTCTTGTCCTGGCGCCCCAGCTGCAGCATGCGCACCTCGTAGGTCTCGCCGACCTGCTCGAAGACGACGCTGAAGTCGCGAAACGACTGCAGGCCGCTGCGTTTCACCGCGAGCGGCACGGCGGTTTCGCCGATCCGCACTTCACCGCGCACATACAGGCCCGGCGCCCACTGCCCTTGCGCGTTGTCGAGCTCGACGCGCGCGGTGTAGACGCCGGCCAGCGAGCCATGCGCCGCGCCTTCGGCCGGTGCCAGCCGCAGGATCCTGCCGCTGCCCTCGGCGCCGGCCTCCACCGCGGTCACCTGCACGGGCTGCCCGATCTTCACGCGCGGCAGATCGCGCGGGAACACGCTCAGCTCCAGCCACAGCTTGCGGTAGTCGGCGATGACGAACAGGGGTTCGGCGCCGGCGGTCTCGCCCGGATTGGCGTGCCGCTCCAGGACGACACCGGCGATGGGCGCGGTGATCGCATAGCTCTGCAGGCTGTCGCTGCTCTCGACCAGCGCCAGACGTTCGCCGGCTTTGACCCTGTCGCCGATGGAACGATCGACCTGCCTGATCGTGCCCGGAAAGCGCGCACCGACCGAGCGCACGAGCTCCGCATGCGGCAGCACGCGGCCCGTCAGCGTGAGCACGTCGGCGATCATCGCCGGGCCGGCCACTTCGATCTGCACGCCAGCCTGCTGCGCCTGCTCCTCGGCGATGCTCACGCGGCCCTCGAAGCTGTCGAAGCGCCATTGGTGCGTCCTGCCGCCTTCGCTCGCGTTGACCGCGACACTGAACGAATGCGGTTCGGCCACCACGCCGCTGCCGAGCAGGTAATCCTGGCGCGGCGCGAACGTGAAGCGATCGATCTTGCCACCGAGCCGCGTCAGCTCGACGCTCACCTGCGCCGCATCGGGCGGCAACGGCTGATCCGCGCGGAACAGGTAGACGTGATATTCGGGCTCGACGCCGTCTTCGACGATCTGCAGCTCCAGCGCGAAGTCGCCGTCGCGTAGCAGGCGCCCACGATGCGGGCCGCGCTCGAAGTCCTCGGCGGCGGCAGGCGCGTGCTCGCCATGCGATTCGGTTTCGGCGGCGGGCTTGCAGGCCGTCAGCGCGGCGGCGAACAGCAGCGTGCCGATCAACAGCGGATTCAGCAGGCGAATCATGGGGTGCTCCGATCGACGAGCGTTTCGCCGGTGATGCGCTCGAGCTCGGCGAGCAGGGAATGGAAATGGGCCGCGGTGTCGAGACGTTCGCGCTGCGCGCTCGCGCGCTCCTGCAGCACTTGCGACAGTTCGAGATAGCCGTAGCGACCGCGATCGAAGGCGTACTGCGTCTGCTGCAGGGCCTCGTCGCGCGCGGGCAGCACTTCGGTTTCGAGCAGGCGCAAGGCCTCGCGCGCGTGATTGAGCTCCTGGTAGCGCTCGTAGAGCAGTTCCTCCGCGCGCAGCAGGGCACCGCGCTGCTCGGCCTGGTTCTGCGCCAGCCGCGCGGAGGCGATGTCGGCCTCGTCGCCCGCACGGCGGCCCGCGAACAGCGGCAGGCTGAAGCCGGCGACCAGGCCGATGGCGTCGTTGC
>JALRLM010000361.1 GCA_023254435.1 Hydrocarboniphaga sp. | reverse complement strand
CGCCGGGCTCGCCGATCAGCACGGGATTGTTCTTGGTGCGGCGGCTCAGCACCTGGATGGCGCGGCGGATCTCCTCGTCGCGGCCGATCACCGGGTCGAGCTTGCCGCTGCGCGCGCGCTCGGTCAGGTCGATGGTGTACTTGTCGAGCGACTGGCGATGTTCTTCGGCGTTCTGGCTGTCCACGCGCGAGCCGTTGCGCAGCTTGTCGATGGCGGCCGAGAGCAGCTCCTTGCGCGCGCCGGAATCCTTGAGCGCCTTGCCCAGCGCGCCGGAGTCCCCGAGCGCGGCGAGCAGGAACAGCTCGCTGGAGATGTACTGATCGCGACGCTCCTGCGCCAGCTTGTCGCTGAGGTTGAGCAGACGGCCCAGCTCCTGGCTGACGCCGACGTCGCCGGTGGCCTGGCCAAGCCTGGGCAGCGCCTCCAGCGCCTGGTTCAGGCGGCTGCGCAGGCCGTTGAGATCGACGCCGGCGTTCTGCAGCAGTGGCGCCACCGCGCCGCGCTCGAGATTGAGCAGGGCGACGGCCAGGTGCACGGGATCGATGGCGCTGTGATCGCGGCCCACGGCGAGGCTCTGCGCATCGGACAGCGCCTGCTGAAACTGGGTGGTGAGCTTGTCCATGCGCATGGGGCACGGCTCCTGCGGGTGTGGTTGCGTTGCAGGCTATCTGCGGCCGGGCGGCGGCGCTTTCAAGAGCGGGCCCGGGCTGGCGGCCGGCGAACGGCGGCCGGAGTAAACTGGGCCCATGACCGAACTCAACGATGATCGTGGCCGCTCGGCGATGCAGGCCATGCTGGCCGATTCGCTGGCGCTCAAGCAGGCCATGCTCGGCGACGCCGCGCTGCAGGATGCGATCCTGGCCGTGGTCGATGCCTGTCTGGCCTGTTATCGCGCGGGCGGCAAGATCCTGATCGCCGGCAATGGTGGCAGCGCGGCCGATGCGCAGCACGTGGCCGCCGAACTCGTCGCGCGTTTCGAATTCGATCGTCCGGGCCTGGCCGCCATCGCGCTGACCACCGACAGCTCGGCGATGACCGCCATCGGCAACGACTACGGTTACGAGCGCCTGTTCTCGCGCCAGATCGAAGCCCTGGGTCGCCCGGGCGACGTCTTCATCGGCATCAGCACCTCGGGCAATTCGAAGAACGTGCTCAAGGCCATGGAGATGGCGCAGCAGATGGGCCTGGTGCGCGTGGCCCTGTGCGGGCGCGGCGGTCGCATCCACGAGATGGCCGATCACGTGCTGGCATCGCCGTCCACGCATACGCCGCGGATTCAGGAGGGGCATGGTCTGATCGGCCACATCCTCTGTGCACTGATCGAAGAACGCCTGTTCGCGGCCGACTACAAGAAAAAGTAGACGCCGCAGCCTGATCGCGCCGTTCACCTGCTGTTGCCGTCGCAAGGATGCGACCTAAGGAAAGCCTGGATGCTGCGTCGCTGGCTGGCTCTCGCAAGCCTGATGTGTTCCCTGATCGTCGTCGCCTGCAACTCCAGCGCCGGTAGCGCGCCCGACGCGCCATGGGACGACTGGACCCGCTTCGCCGAGCGCTACATCCAGCACGACGGTCGCCTGATCGACTGGACCTTCGAGGAGAAGAGCACCTCCGAAGGCCAGGCCTACGCGCTGTTCTTCTCGCTGGTCGCCAACGATCGCGCAGGCTTCGATCGCGTACTGGGCTGGACCTCGGAGAATCTCGCCGCCGGCGAACTCGGCGACAAGCTGCCGGCCTGGCACTGGGGAAAGAAGGACGACGGCAGCTGGGGCGTCAAGGACGGCAACTCCGCGGCCGATGGCGATCTATGGACGGCCTACACCTTGCTCGAGGCTGCGCGACTCTGGAAGGCGCCGCAGTACGAGCAGACCGCGCGCAAGCTGCTGACGCAGATCGCCGCGCAGGAAGTGGTGACCGACGTGCAGGGCGGCGCGGTGCTGCTGCTGGCGCCCTACGGTTTTCGCATCGGCAAGGACCGTTATGCCTTCGATCCCTGCTACGTGCCGCCATTTCAATTCCGCTATCTGGCGGCCGCCGATCCGCAGGGGCCCTGGCAGTCGATACTCGACGGCTATCTGAGCCGCTCGCCGCAGATCTTCAAGGCCGGCGTCGCGCCCGATCAGCTCATCATCGATCAGCAGGGACACATCTTTCCCGATCCCGATCGGCCGACGGCCAGCTACGACGCCATTCGCGTCTACCTGTGGGCCGCGCTGTCGCAGCGCGACGGGCAGGCGCAGCTGCCCCTGCTGCGCCGCTACGCCGAGATCATCCGCCGCGATGGCCGCCCGCCCGAAAAAGTGAACACGAGTACCGGCGAGGCTGTGCAGCAGGCGTGGTCGCCGATCGGCTTCATGGCCGCGGTGCTGCCGTACCTGCAGGTACTGGGCGAAGACGGCAGACGCAAGGAACTGCAGGCGGCGATGCAGCGCGAGCGCATGCGCGTGCGACTGACCGGGCAACCGAACTACTACGACGAAGTGCTGGTGCTGTTCGGCCTGGGCTGGATCGAGAAGCGCTACGGTTTCGACGAGCAGGGCCGTCTGGTGCCGGCCTGGAAGGCGACCTAGGACGGACGAGCGCCCGCCCGGGGCCGGTCGGGCCATGAGCTGCCAGCGTCGATGGCGCGGACCGAAGGTGGCGAAGCCGGCTGCGGTGCGTGTTGCGAGCGGATCACGAGCTGGCCTCCAGCGCAGCGACCACGGACTGATCCACCGCCAGCCGGCGCAGCATCTGCGCGGCCTCGTGGCGAATGCCGTCCCAGCCGAAGCGCCGCCGCACGAGGGCTTCGGCGTTGTCGATGAGCCCGGCGCGCAGCGCCGCATCGTCCGCGACCCGCAATATCGCCTGCGCCAGGCCCTGAGCATCGTCGGCCAGCAGCGCGTGCTCGCCATCGACCACGTGCAGGCCTTCGGCGCCGACCGGCGTCGTCACCACGGCGATGCGCCGCGCCATGGCGTCGAGCACCTTGAGCTTGGTGCCCGAACCCACGCGCAGCGGCGCGACGAACAGATCGTAGTCGCGGAAGGCGAGGCCGATGTCGTCGACGAAGCCGCGAAAGCGCACGCGCTCTCCGAAGCGCTGCGCCATGGCGTCGTCGCTGCCCGGGCCGATGACGTCGAAGCGCACTCGCCGCCCGGCCGCGAGCAGCAGCGGCAGCACGTCGTCGGCGAAATGCGCCACGGCGTCGAGGTTGGGCGCGTAGCCCATGTTGCCCAGAAAGACCAGGCGCAGCAGGCCGTCCGCGCTCGGTGTCGTCGGCGCGGATTCGATCGCGGCGGGCAGCGTGGTGCCGTTGGGAATCACGCCGATGTTGCGGCAGCCGCGCTCGTTCAAGTAGCGGCGGTCGTCGTCGGAGCAGACCAGTGCGGCGGCGAATCGCCGGGTTCCGCTGATCTCGCTGTGGCGATAGTGCAGATAGCGGTACAGCGAGCGCAGGTATTCCACCGGTGGCGGACGCAGCGCCAGCTTGCGCAGCAGCTTGAGATGCTCCAGGTCGTCGAGGTCGACCACGGTGCGATGCGCGATGCGCCCCGAGAACAGCCGCGATAGCGGCAGGCGTTCGGCCCAGATGCAGTCGTAGCGATCCAGGTCGAGTTTCGACAGCGCCCGCGTGTAGCGCT
>JALRLM010000317.1 GCA_023254435.1 Hydrocarboniphaga sp. | reverse complement strand
AACCACAGCGCGACGTACTCGGCGGTGCCGCCGAAGATCGACACCGTGAGCGCATAGGGCAGGCCGACGCCGAGCGCGCGGATTTCGGTGGGAAACAGTTCGGCCTTGACCACCGCGTTGATCGAGGTATAGCCCGACACGATCACCAGCGCGGCGAGAATCAGCCAGAACGCCTGCATCGGTGTCTGCACGTCGCGCAGTGCAGAGAGAATCGGCACCGTCAGCAGCGTGCCGAGCACGCCGAAGCCCATCAGCACGGGGCGCCGGCCGATGCGGTCGGACAGCGCGCCGACCACGGGTTGCAGCAGTGCGAACAGCAGCAGCGTGGCGGCCGAGATCAGCGTCGACGCGTCCTTGCTCATGCCCACGCTGTTGACGAGATATTTCTGCATGTAGGTGGTGTAGGTGTAGAACGCCAGCGTGCCACCCATGGTCAGGCCGACCACGGTGGCGAGCTGGCGCGGGTGCTGCAGCAGGCGGCGCATGAGACCCACGGACGGCGCCTTCGCCGACTCGAAGGATTCGGTTTCGGCCATGCCGCGGCGCAGGTACAAGGCGGTGACGGCGGCCAGCGCACCGATGGCGAAGGGAATGCGCCAGCCCCAGGCTTCGAGCTGCTCGGCGCTCAGGAACAGCTGCTGCAGCGCGATCAGCACGGCCAGCGCCAGCAGCTGCCCGGCGATCAGCGTCACGTACTGGAAGCTCGACCAGAAGCCGCGATGTTCGCGCGTCGCCATCTCGCTCAGGTAGGTGGCCGAAGTGCCGTACTCACCGCCCACCGACAGGCCCTGCAGCAGGCGCGCGAGCACGAGCAGGATCGGCGCGGCGATGCCGATCTGCGCATAGCCCGGCGTCAGCGCGATCACCAGCGAGCCCGCACACATCATCGTCACCGACAGCAGCAGCGCGGCGCGGCGTCCATGGCGGTCGGCGTAGACGCCCATGAGCCAACCGCCGATGGGGCGCATCAGAAAGCCCACGGCGAAGATGGCGGCGGTGTTGAGCAGCTGCGCGGTCGTATCGCTGCCCGGAAAGAACACCTTGGCGAAGTACAGCGAGAACGCCGAGTAAACATACCAGTCGTACCACTCGACGAGGTTGCCCACCGAGCCGCTGACGATGGAGCGCAGGCGCCAGGCCGTGCCGCGATCGGTCGCGGACGGTGTCGAGGGTGAAGGCCGGTTGCCGCTGCTCATCGTCTGCTCCAGGCGCGCTGCGGTTCGTGATGGCGTCTGAATAGGCGATTGCGCGATCGATCGCAAGCGCCATCAAGCAAAAACGCCGGCACGGGGCCGGCGTTCTCGCAGGAGCTGCGAAGGCCTCAGGTCGGTGCGTGCAGCGAGTTCGATGCACCGGCCGTCGCGTCGGGGCCGGCCGCGAGCTCGCGCTGCAGCGCACCGCGATCAAGCTCGTTCTCCCACTTGGCGACGACGATGGTGGCAACACCGTTGCCGACGATGTTGGTCAGCGCGCGCGCCTCGCTCATGAAGCGATCGATGCCGAGGATCAGTGCAAGGCCCGCGACCGGCACCGAAGGCACCACGGCCAGCGTCGCCGCCAGCGTGATGAAGCCCGCGCCGGTGACGCCCGAAGCGCCCTTGGAGGTCAGCATCGCCACCGCCAGCAGCGTGATCTCCTGCGTCAGCGTCAGCTCCACGTTGAGCGCCTGGGCGACGAAGATCGCGGCCATGGTCAGGTAGATGTTGGTGCCGTCGAGGTTGAACGAGTAGCCGCTCGGAATCACCAGGCCCACCACCGACTTGCCGCAGCCCAGGCGTTCGAGCTTCTGCATCATCGGCACCAGCGCCGATTCCGATGACGAGGTGCCCAGCACCAGCAGCAGCTCGTCGCGGATGTAGCGCAGAAAGCGAAAGATCGAAAAGCCCGTGAACTTCGCGATGCTGCCCAGTACGACCACCACGAACAGCACGCAGGTCAGGTAGAAGCTGCCCATGAGTTTCATCAGCGGGCCGAGGCTGTCGAGGCCGTATTTGCCGATGGTGAAGGCCATGGCGCCGCCCGCGCCAATCGGGGCCAGTCGCATGATCATGTTCATCATGCGGAAGAACACCTTGGAAATGGCGTCGAGCAGGTTCATCACCGGCCTGGCCTGTTCGCCCAGCGCCATCATGGCGAAACCGAACAGCAGTGCGACGAGCAGTACCTGCAGCAGGTCGCCGTCGCCCGTGAAGGCATCGGTGAAGGTCTTGGGAATGATGTGCAGCAGAAAGCCCACGGTGCTCTGGTCGTGCGCGGCCTGCGTGTACTTGGCCACGGCGGCGGCATCGAGCGAGGCCGGATCGACGTTGAAGCCCGCACCGGGCTTGAGCGTATTGACCACGAGCAGGCCGATGACCAGCGCAAAGCTGGACACGACTTCGAAATACAGGATCGCCTTGACGCCGACGCGGCCCACTTTCTTGACGTCGGAGACGCCGGCGATGCCGATGACCACGGTCAGGAAGATGATCGGGCCGATCAGCATCTTGATCAGCGAGATGAAGCCATCACCGAGCGGCTTCAGCGCCACGCCGATGTCGGGTGCGAAATGGCCGATGGCGCCGCCGATCACAATTGCGATCAGTACCCATAGATAAAGACGCTTGGAAGAGCCCGCGTTGCTCATGTTATCTCTGTGAACGATCGCTTGTAGTGGGTTGCCTGGCAGGCAGAAGTGCGTCGGTAACGGTGGTGAAGGAGAGGGTTTCGACAGCCTCGCGCAGCACCTGTTTCGCGCCCATCGGCATGCTGGCGCCCAGGTCAGGCGATGAAAATAACCCGATGGTGTTAGGCCGCGCAGCCGGCGATGACAGCCGGACAACAGGTACGCGGCCCTATAATTCCACGCAAGAGACAAGACAAGACCGGAGCTTTCGCCTCCGGCACATCGAGCGAGAACATGAGCCAGGAAGCACCCGTCCCCAGCAAGGTCCGTGAAAGTCTGCGCCAGGCAGCCTTGAACTACCACGAATTCCCGGTCCCCGGGAAACTGTCGGTCACGGCCACCAAGCAGCTGACCAACCAGCGCGATCTGGCGCTGGCGTATTCGCCCGGCGTCGCCGCCGCCTGCGAGGAGATCGTCACCGATCCGGTCAACGCTTTCCGCTACACCGCGCGCGGCAACCTGGTCGCCGTGATCACCAACGGCACCGCCGTGCTGGGCCTGGGCGACATCGGTCCGCTGGCCTCCAAGCCGGTGATGGAAGGCAAGGGCTGCCTGTTCAAGAAGTTCGCCGGCATCGACGTGTTCGACATCGAGCTGGCCGAGAACGACCCCGACAAGCTGGTCGAGATCATCGCCGCGATGGAGCCGACCCTGGGCGGCATCAACCTGGAAGACATCAAGGCGCCCGAGTGCTTCT
>JALRLM010000306.1 GCA_023254435.1 Hydrocarboniphaga sp. | reverse complement strand
GAGCACTTTGAGGCCGGCATCCTTGATCGGCTGCAGATCGATAAGGTCTTTGAGATGTTCGACGTAACCAGGCGCCGCATCAAAAACAACGACAGCACCGGCTGCAATCGCATCCTTCAGCGGCATGCGCAGGCCGCGCTTCATCTGGCGACGCAGCATGTGGAACATCTGCGCCGGCGTGGACGGCACGCAGACCTGCTGGTTGTTGCCGGCCGACAGCTGCAGCCAACGCTCCAGTCGGCCCGAGGAGTGCTCCGGACCCTGGCCTTCGTAGCCGTGCGGCAGGAACACGGTGAGACCGCAGGCGCGACCCCACTTGGCCTGACCGCTGGCGATGAACTGGTCGAACACCACCTGCGCACCATTGGCGAAGTCGCCGAACTGCGCTTCCCAGATCACCAGCGTGTTCGGCTCGGTGGTCGAGTAGCCGTATTCGAAGCCCAGCACCGCTTCTTCGGACAGCAGCGTGTCGTTGACGACGAACTTGTACTTGTCCTGATCCAGATGACGCAGCGGCGTGAAGTTGTCGCCGGTCTTGGCATCGTGCACGGTGGCGTGGCGATGGAAGAAGGTGCCGCGACGCGCGTCCTGACCGCACAGGCGAACCGCGAAGCCGTCGTTGACCAGCGTGGCGTAGGCCATGGTCTCGGCGAAGCCCCAGTCCATGGCCATGTCGCCGGCCGCCATCTTGGAGCGGTCGTCGTAGATTTTCTGCACGCGGTTGTGCAGCGTGAAGGTCTCGGGCAGCTTGGACACGCGCTCGTACATCGAGCGCAGCGTCTCGGGGCTCACCTGCGTCTCGGCCACGTCGTCCCAGTTGCCCTTGGTGTAGTTAGCCCAGCTGACGGTGTGCTTGTTGCCGACCAGACCCAGCGTGGTACGGGCGATGTTCTCGCCCTTGTCCAGGCCTTCGCGATAGGCCCTGACCAGACCTTCGCCATCACCCTTGGCGATCACGCCTTCCTCTTCGAGCTTGCGCGTGTAGAGGGACATCGTGGTCGGGTGCTTCTTGATCGCCTCGTACATCATCGGGCTCGTCACCGACGGCTCGTCGGCCTCATTGTGGCCCAGACGGCGATAGCAGCAGATGTCGATGATGACGTCTTTGTGGAATTCGTTGCGGAAGTCCATCGCCAGGCGCGTGACGAACACCACCGCCTCGGGATCGTCGCCGTTGACGTGGAACACCGGCGCTTCGAACATCTTGGCGATGTCGGTGCAGTAGCGGCTGGTGCGCGCTTCGTGGCTCGGGTTGGCCTCGATCGGGTTCGGCGTGGTGAAGCCGATCTGGTTGTTGACGATGATGTGCACCGTGCCGCCCGTCGCGTAGCCCTTGGACTGCGACAGCTGCATGGTTTCCATGACCACGCCCTGGCCCGCAAAAGCGGCGTCGCCGTGGATCAGCACCGGCACGGCCTGAGCACCGACCTCGTCGTGGCGACGCGTCTGGCGCGCCTTGACCGAACCCTCGACCACCGGGTTGACGATTTCGAGGTGCGAGGGGTTGAAGGCCAGCACCATGTGCAGACGCTTGCCCGACACTTCGACGTCGGTCGAGAAGCCCATGTGGTACTTGACGTCGCCAGCGCGCGACAGCGCGTCGACCGAGTACTTGCCCTCGAACTCGGCGAACAGGTCCTTGGGCGACTTGCCGAGCACGTTGATCAGCACGTTCAGGCGGCCGCGGTGGGCCATGCCGATAACCACTTCCTCGACGTCACGCTCTGCGGCGCCGCGCAGGATCTCGTCCATGGCCGGAATCAGCGCATCGCCGCCTTCGAGCGAGAAGCGCTTCTGACCGACGTACTTGTTGTGCAGGTAGCGTTCGATGCCTTCGGCGGCCACGAGCTGCTTGAGCACGTCGCGCTTGGCTTCCGCAGCCAGCTTGGGCTTGAACGCCGCGCCTTCGAGGCGCTTCTGGATCCAGCGCTTCTGCGCCGTTTCCGTGATGTACATGTACTCGGCACCGATGGTGTCGGTGTACACGTTCTTGAGGATGCGGATGATCTCGCGCAGCGGCAGGCGATCGCCCTCGCCGTGCATCAGCGAGCCGGTGTTGAACACCGTGTCCATGTCGGACGCATCGAGGCCGTGGAAGGCCGGATCGAGATCCGGCACCAGCATCTGCGGCGAGATGCCGAGCGGATCGAGCTTGGCGGCCTGATGGCCACGCACGCGGTAGTAGTTCAGCAGGCGCAGTACCGCGCCCTGCTTTTCGGCGGCGCGGCTGTCGAAGCTTTCGGCGATCGTGACAGCGCCCGGCTTCTTGTCGCGGGCGATGCGCTCGAAACGAGCCAGGATGTCGCTGTGAGCGACCTCGCGCGGCGCGTTCGAGTCCTGGATCTGGATCGAGCGGAAGTACGCTCTCCAGGACGGATCGACGGACTCCGGATCTTCTAGGAACTGCTCGTAATAGGCTTCGACATAGGTCGCGTTGCCTCCATTGATGGAGGAGGACCCGACCTGACTCTGGTATTTACTACCGCTCATTTTCTCGGCTGCCGCGATGCTCTACGTAAGGGCTACGAGGACACCGTGCGGAGCTGGATGCCGCCTGAGGGATCGCGGCAGAGAGAGGGGCGGCATCGCAACCACCCGCACGGCGGATTTACTTCTTGGTGGTCTTTTCGACCTTCTCCGGCTTCTTCATGTCGAGCGTCAGCTCGGACAGGTAGCTGCGGAAATCGTCGGCCAGCTCCGGATGCTTGAGGCCGTATTCGACGTTGGCCTTCAGGTAACCGAGCTTGGAGCCGCAGTCATAGCGCGTGCCTTCGAATTCGTAGGCCAGCACCGTCTGCTCCTGGATCATCATCGAGATGGCGTCCGTGAGCTGGATTTCGCCGCCGGCGCCACGCTGGGTGCGCTCCAGCAGCTTGAAGATGCGCGGCGTCAGGATGTAGCGACCGACCACAGCGAGGTTGGACGGCGCCTGTTCGGGCTTGGGTTTTTCGACGATGCGGCGAATCTCGCCGAGGCCGGGACCCACCGGCTGCACGTCGACCACGCCGTAGCCGCTGATTTCTTCTTTGGGCACGCGCTGCGTGGCGATCACGCTGGTGCCGTATTCCTGGTAGACGCGCTGCATCTGCGCGAGGCAGGGACGCAGCTTGCCGTCGATGAGGTCGTCCGCGAGGATCACGGAGAAGTCCTCATCGCCCACGGCCGGCCAGGCGCACAGCACGGCATGGCCCAGGCCCAGAGCTTCGGCCTGACGGATGAAGATGCAGGTGATGCCGGGCGGCAGGATTTCCTGCACGGTCTGGAGCAGCTTCTCTTTGCCACGCTGGGCCAGTTCGGCTTCCAGCTCGTAGGCCTTGTCGAAGTGATCCATGATGGAATTCTTCGAACGGCCCGTGACGAAGATGAGCTCTTCGGCACCCGCACTGATCGCCTCCTGCACCGCGTACTGAATCAGCGGCTTGTCGACGACCGGCAGCATTTCCTTGGCACTGGCTTTGGTGGCAGGAAGAAACCGCGTACCCATGCCAGCAACCGGAAACACCGCTTTACGAATGCGCATGCATCGCTCCTCGAGGTGGTTGTGGAGCGGGCGATGCAGAAAAAACGCTGTATCGGTCGCTCCTTAGCGGCCGACATTGTAGGGGCTCAAAGTGAAAAATGCATGCAATTCAGCACCCCAAGCGGATTGCCAAAACAGATGCAGATCACTTGTGCCGGCGATGGCCCTGAACCCTGGCTGGCCGAACTCTGTTTCCCAGGCGGCACGGAACCCATCCGCCGATTCGCGACGATCGGCGGATGGTGTTGAGCCGGCTCGGCTTTTACTTCAGTGACAACGACTTAGCCAGATCCGCCCTCAGCGGATCGAGCCGCTCAGGAAGGTTTTCTCGCCCTTGGCGCTGATCATGACGAACTCGTGGCCCTTGGCGGTGATGGCTCGCTTGAGCACGCCCTTGGCCGGCAGCAGGATCGGCGCACGGTATTGCACCTGCAGTTCCCTGGGCTGATCGCCCAGGTCGCCCTCGAGCAGCGCGGCGCAGCGCGCCACCGACCACATGCCGTGGGCGATGGCCTGCTTGAAGCCGAACAGGCGCGCGGTCAGCGGATACAGGTGAATCGGGTTGAAGTCCTGGGACACCATGGCGTAGCGGCGACCGGTGTCGGCCGGGGCGTCCAGCGTCTTGTAGTCGACCAGCCCGCCGATGGACGGCTCGGGCATCTTGGCCTTGGCCATGTCGGTCTTGAGCCGTACAGATCGGAAGAGCACAC
>JALRLM010000223.1 GCA_023254435.1 Hydrocarboniphaga sp. | reverse complement strand
CCGGACGCTCGGCACCCAGCGGCAGCACCTCGCGCTCCGACAGCACGCGCAGCAGGCGCGTCTGCAGCTGCAGCGGCATGTCGCCGATTTCGTCGAGGAACAGCGTGCCGCCGTCGGATTGCGCGATCAGGCCTTTCATGCCGCGGCTGCGCGCGCCCGTGAAGGTGCCCGGCGTGTAGCCGAACAGTTCGCTCTCGATCAGGGTTTCGGGAATCGAAGCGCAGTTCACCGCGACGAAGGGCTTGGCGCGGCGCTGGCTGCATTCGTGCCGCGCACGCGCGAACACTTCCTTGCCGGTGCCGGTTTCGCCCTGCACCAGGATGCTGACCTGCTTGTCGACCAGGCGGCGCGCATGGTCGAGCACGCGGCCCATGTGGCGATCGTCGCCGGCCAGCCGGTCCAGGGAGCTGAAATCCAGCGCGGCCGGGCTCGGTACGCGGGCGTCGATGAGGCCCGACGGCATCACGCTGCTGGGCACGCGCGGCGCCGTCAGCGACGCCTGGTAGAGCTGATGATCGCGCGCGGCCAGCAGCGGCTGCTGGCCGTCGGCATGGCGCGTGAGCTTCCAGATATCGTCCAGGCGGCAGCGCAGCAGTTCGTCCAGCGCGCGGCCGACGATGGGATCGCGCGGCTTGCCCGTCGCCGGCGACGCGTCCAGCGGTCCGCGCAGCTGGCGCCGGGCGGCCGGATTGGCGCCGACGACCACGCCGTCCTTGTCGAAGGCCAGCAGCAGCTCGCCGCAGACATCCACCAGCGGCCCGGCCGTGCCCAGGCGCAGGATCCAGCGATCGCGGAAGCGACGCAGGAAGTTGGCATCCTCGATCATCTGGCCGTAGAGCATGGTCAGATGCAGCGCCAGATGCTGGCTCTCCTTGGCCTCGGGCGAGGACAGCGCCGACACGTCGAGCGCGCCGATGAAATCGCCCTCGGGCCCGAACAGCGGCGTGGTGGTGCAGGACAGGCCCATGTGCGAGACGAAGAAATGATCGTCGCGATGGCAGGTCAGCGGCGCCTGTTCGGCGACGCAGGTGCCGATGCCGTTGGTACCGGCATGCTGCTCCTGCCAGTTGGCGCCCAGCGCCAGGCCGGCGCTGCGCAGCTCGCGATCCCAGGAGTCGTTGCCGATGTAGTCCACGGTCACGCCCTGCGCGTCGGTCAGCAGCAGCACGTAGCCCAGCGCCGAGACGCGCTTGAACAGCTGCTCCATGCCGGCCCGCGCCACCAGCAGGTATTCCTCGATCTGCTCGCGGCTTTCGCGCAGGCGCTGGCGGGTCTCGATGCGTCCGCGGCCGCGCGAGGTCGGGTCGAGGCCGTGTTCGTTGACGCAGCGATGCCAGGAGCGCTCGATCAGGCTCGTGCTGTCGTGAACGCTGTCCTGGCGTGCGGGCATCGGGCCCGCTGCGACGCGCAGGATGCGATCGGCATGGTGCTGCATGAACTTCCTCCTCCGTTCGGCCGTCCTGGCAACCGACTCGGCCGACGTCTCCGCCCGGGGGCCGCGGCGGGGCTCCTTGTAGCACAAATGCCGGCCGCGGCCGTGTCGGCGGCGGCCTGTCCCGTCGCTGTCTCAGCCCGGCGGCAGCGGAAATTCCAGTATCACCTTGGTGCCGCCGCGCGTGCCCGCGGTCCAGTCGATGGTGCCGGCCAGCTGCTGCGCGCGCTGGCGCATGCTGTCGGTGCCGCGACCGCCATGTGCGCCCTTGCCGCTCTCGATCAGACCGGGACCGTTGTCGGTCACGTCGAGCAGCAGGCTGGTACCGACGGCCTTGGCGCGAATGCGGATCTGCGTGGCGTGGCCGTGGCGCAGGGCATTGGTCACGGCCTCGCGAAAGATGCGGAACAGGTGCAGCACCTGCGCCTCGTCCAGTGCCGGGTCGGGCAGCTCCGCGTCCTGCTGCCAGTGCAGCGTGCTGCCGGCCGACTCCAGGCGATGCTCGGTCTCCTCGCGAATCTGCCCCAGCGCCTGCTGCAGACTGCAGGCGTCCTGGTTGGTGCGGCTGACCACGTCGCGAAAGTCCTGCACCACGGCGCGTGCGAGGTCGGCCAGCTCGGGCTCCTTCACCGCGTGCACGAGCGTGAGCAGCTTGGCGCCGATGTCGTCGTGCAGATCGGCCAGCAGGCGCTGGCGCTCTTCGGCGGCGGCCTTCAGGCGCTCGGCGCGCAGGCCTTCGGCGAGCTGGCGCTGCAGCGCATCGACCCGCTGCTGCATCGCGCGCTGGCGGCGCAGCAGCAGGCCGACGCAGGCCGTCAGTGCGAGCAGCGCCGGTACGCCGATCAGGATCAGGACGGGCATCGCGCGCTCGCCGGCACTCAGCGGCTGCCGAACACTTTCTTGAGCAGCTCGGTGCTGCGAGCGGCCGGGTTGGCGCGAATCTGCTTTTCCTCGTCGGCGATTCGGGTGAACAGGCCGTCGAGCGCCTTGTCGGTGACGTAGCTGTCGAGATCGGCCGGTGGCGTGCTGCCCGACAGCTGCATCATCGGCCCGGCTTTCTTCACCAGCTTCTTGTACTGCTGCGTCACGCCGACACTGGCGGTCTGCTGCGAGACGATGGGCTGGATGCTGGCCGCCAGCTGCGCGCCGGCGGTGCGACGAAAGAACTGCGTCGCCGCATCGTTGCTGCCCTTGAGGATGGCGCGCGCATCGTCGACCGTCATCTTCTGGATCGAGTTGCCGAAGATCGTCGCCACCTGCGGCACGGCCTGCTCGGCGGCGCGATTGAGCGTGAGCTGGAACTGATCGAGCTGGCTGCCGGCGCCGAAGGCGCGCAGCGGACTCTCGTAGCGCGAAATGACCGAGGGCAGCGGAATCCTGACGCGCGCGTCCTTCCAGAAACCGTCGCTCCTGCCGAGCTGGTTGATGGCGTTGGTGGTGCCCTGCGCGAGCGCCTGGCGCAGGCCGTTGAGGATGTCGCCCTGACTCAGCGCGCTGGCCGCGCCGCTCTGGCTGCCGTATTGCTTGATGGCATCGAGAATGTCCTGGCTCGTCCCGGCGTGGCCGGCGGAGCAGAACAGCAGGGCGGTGGCGATCGTCAATCGGATCGGCAGTCGGGTCGGCAGGCGCATCGGCGGCTTCGGGTCGGGAGCGATTCGTCGGGCAGCCGCTTCAATAGCACGGAGCGGCCCCGCCGCGGCAGCGCCTGGGGTATCTGCGCCACATCAGGGCACCACCGGCACGTCGCGATCCTCGGGCAACCCCAGATCGCGATTGGCGCGCCTGAGCCGGTCGATGGCCTTGGCGATTCGGGGATGCGCCAGCCCCGGGCCGCCATCGCGTACCGCCACATCCAGCAGGGCCAGCAGTTCGCGCCGCGCCGCGTCGGCGCGATGCGCGCGCAGCAGGCACTCGGCGAGATTGCTCTGGAACGCCAGCGTCATCACGTTGACCGCACCCAGCGCCCGGCGCGCACGCGGCAGCAGATCGCGATACACGGCCTCGGCTTCGGCCAGGCGATTCGTGTTCATGAGCAGAAAGCCGTAGTTGCTGCGCGGGCTCAGGGTCTCGAGCGCGTCGGGCAGGCCGCTCTGCGCGGCGAAGATCTGCATGTAGACCGCTTCCGCCGCTGCCGGATCGCCACCGTCCTCGAGACGGATCGCCAGCGTGTTCATCGCCAGCAGCGTCGACGGATGGCGATCGCCGAGCACCTGTCGATAGGTTGCCAGCACCGCGCTCATCTGCCGGCGCGCCTCGTCGGATTGCGCGTCGGCGTCGTACAGCAGATCGCTGAGCAGGAAGCGCGACTGTGCGGTCATCACGTGCTGCTCGCCCAGCACGCGCGCGCGATCGGCCAGCACGCCGAGCACTTCCACCCGTGCTTCCTCGCGACGGCCCGCGTTCTGCAGGATCAGCGCGCGCAGCTGGCGCAGTTCCAGCGTGGCCGGATGATCGCGGCCGCGCAGGGCCGCCATGCGCGGCAGTGTGAGATCGAGACGCTGCAGCGCGCCTTGCAGATCGCCGCCGCGATACAGCACGTCGATGAGCGACACCAGCACGTCCAGACTCACCGCATCGCCCGCTCCGAGCAGGCGATCGGCGTCGTCGGCCAGGGCCGTCGCCTCACGGCGCGCCTCGTCGTTGCGTCCGCCGCCGGCCAGCGCGCTGACGCGCTTGCCGCGCGCCACGATCCAGCGCTGCGCCTGGTCCCGCGAGGCGGCGGCGCCGGTCGCCGCAGCGGCGATGACCGGATCGAGCTTTTGC
>JALRLM010000210.1 GCA_023254435.1 Hydrocarboniphaga sp. | reverse complement strand
AGCGGCTGCAGTCGCAGATAGCCGAAGCGCTCGGGTGGCCGCAGCGGGCCGTCGTAGTCCAGCACGCCGTAGGGCGCGTGCACCGAGACGATGGCGTCGGGCTTGAATTCGGCGATCTGTTGCACCAGCCAGCGCGTTTCGGGCTCCGACATCGGCGCCGGTCCCGGATAGCGACGCTTGTCCGAGCCGGTCTTGCTCTTCCAGTAGCCCAGGGCGCGCTGCTTCCAGTCTTCGCTGGGGAAATTCCGGTTCAGATCGACGCCGACGCGATTGCCGCGCGTCGATGGCGAGGCGAAAAGGCCATCCGGATTGGCGCTCGGAATCACGCGCCAGCGAAACGGCTGGATGCGTTCCTGCTCGAGCTTGCGCATCCACTGGAACACCATGCTGACGCTCGACAACTCGTCGCCGTGGATGCCGCCGATCAACAGCACGCGACGCGGCTGGCGCGCATGGCCACGAGCGCCGAAGTCGCGATAGAGCAGGGCCTGCCGATTGCGGCTGGCGCCTTCGCCGAGACGGAAGTTGAAATGCCGGCATTCGGCTTCGCCCACGCTCTGCAGGCGCGCACCGATGCGCTGGCAGGCAAGGTCGACCGACATCAACGGCAGTTCGGCCGCGGCAGGCGCGATGCCGAGGCTGCCAACAAAAAGCCCGGCGAGGAGCCGGGCGGCGACGCTTCGCTTGAGCATCCGCGGCGACGTCGCTCGCCGCGGCTTGCGCTGCATGTTTATTTCTTGCGTTCCTGGCGCACTTTCTCGATCAGGACGTCGAGGCACTTGATCATGTCCTCGAAGCCGCCCTTGCCGATCATGCCGGCGTTGGTCGTGTACTTGCCGCCGACGATGAGGGCCGGAACGCTGGCGATGCCATAACCGCGCATGAGTGCATCGGCACGACGCACTTGGCTGTCGACCGCGAAGCCTTCGAAGGTGCCCTTGAAGGCTTCGGGCGCGATGCCGGCCTGGCGGTAGAACAGCTGGCCGATGCCGTCTTCGGTGAACAGCGCCGTGTTGTGCTGCTCGTGGATGCCGTCGAACAGCGGCTTGTGGATCTTGTCGCCGACGTTGAGCGACTGCGCCGTGTAGAAGGCCTTCTGGTGCAGCACGCCTTCGGCGCGACCCAGGCTCGACGGCAGGCGCACGAAGTCGACGTCGCCGGCCTTGGTCTTCTTCCAGGCTTCGATGTAGGGATCGAAGTGGTAGCAGTGCTGGCAGCCGTACCAGAACACTTCCTCGACCAGGATGCGCTTGGGATCGGAGGGCTTCTGAGCCTCCCGAACCAGCTTGTACTGCTCGCCTTCCTTGAACTCGGTGCCCGCGGCCGAGCAGGCGAAGGTGACGAGGGTCAAACAGGCGGCGGCAAGACCGCGGAGCAGCACACGCATGGATCGGTTCTCGGCTGACAGCGCCTCTTAGTGGAGGCCGTTGAGGTAGGACGACAGCGCCTGGATCTCCTGCTCGGTGAGCTTGGAGGCCACGGCGGCCATGATCTGACCGTTGGGAGTGCCCGCGCGTTCCCCGCTCTTGTAGGCGGTGAGCTGCGTGGCGGTGTACTTGGCGTGCTGGCCGCCGACATGCGGATAACCCGCGGCCGGATTGCCGGTGCCCTTGGGACCGTGGCAGCTGGCGCAGGCCGGAATGCCGCGAGCGGCATCGCCGGCACGGTACAGCGGTTCGGCCGTGGCGACGGCGGCTTTGTCGGCCAGGCCCGGCGTGACCTTCTGCTGGCCGTAGTAGGCGCCCAGATCGGCGAAATCGGCGTCCGTCAGGTTGATGACCTGCGCGGCCATGATCGGGTTGTTACGCTTGCCCGACTTGAAATCCTTGAGCTGGCCCGCGATGTAGCTGGAACCCTGGCCGGCCAGCTTGGGCCAGTCGGGCATCGCGCTATTGCCGCCGGGGCCGTGGCAGGCTGCGCAGACAGCAGCCTTGGATTCGCCCGCCTTGGCCGATCCCTGCGTAAAGGGATCCTTGTCGCTGGCCTTGTCGGCCGCCATTGCGGTGAAAGGGGACACAAGCACCAGCGCCAGCAGTAGGCGTTTCATTGCACAGCACTCCCAGTCGGTACGGACGGTCCGGCAGGACCGCATCTTATGGACGCGACCGCTGGTAGCGGTCTGCGTGCTAACCAGATAATTTGGCAGCGTAATTCTACACACCACCCGAGTCCATGCAGAATCCCTACGCCCAGGCTCAGTTCCTGATCTCCTGTGCGCAGCTCGGACAGTTGCCGCACGACGACAAGCCCGAAGTGGCCTTCGCCGGCCGCTCCAACGCCGGCAAGTCCAGCGCACTCAACGCCATCTGCAGCCGCCATGGCCTGGCTCGCGTCAGCAAGACGCCAGGCCGCACGCAGCTGATCAACCTGTTCGCGCTCACCGACGGCTCGCGACTGGCCGACTTGCCGGGCTACGGCTACGCCGCCGTGCCCGATCCGATGCGCCGCAGCTGGGGCCGGCTGATCGGCGGCTACGTCGAGCAGCGCGAGAACCTGCGCGGCCTGTTCCTGATCATGGACTGCCGTCACCCACTGACCGACTACGACCGCCAGATGCTGGCCTGGACCGTGAGCGCGGGTCGTCGCTGCCACATCCTGCTGACCAAGGCCGACAAGCTCGGCTACGGCGCCTCCAAGGCGGCGTTGCTCGCCACGCGCAAGGGGCTGCTTGACCTCGGCAGCGACGCCACCGTGCAGCTGTTCTCGGCCAGCAGCCACCAGGGCCTCGACGAGGCGCGCGAGCGACTGCATTCGATGCTGCATGGCGAGGAACCCGCAGCGGCAACCCAGCCGCCGCCCGCCTGAGCGGTTCGAGCGGCTTCGATACGCGGGAAATCCGTGACCGTCGGGACGGTTCAACCGGACCGTTTTCGGGCGCTGAAAAGAAAATGCCCCGTGAGCCGGGGGGAGACTCACGGGGCAACTGCTCCGGCTTGGGGGATGCCGGACCCGCCCAGGGAGTAGAGGCGGGGAGCGTGAAAAGGGAGAGATTCACGCTCGCAGTCTTAGAGCACGACTGGCGGGGAAAGTTCACGGCGGTTCGCCGCTTTTGCGCAAAATCGCCCATCGAACCCGCCGAACCACTTACAAACCGCTGATCTGCTTCGAAATCTTGTTTGAGTAACGAAACGTTGCAGGACCCTGGCGCCGACCAGCGGTCTCATTCGGGACTCAAACGGTCGAGCGGGCGTGCCCCTGCGGCTGATGCGCCTGGTCCCAGTTGTCGGCCACGCCGAAATCGGCCACCAGTGGCACCGCCAGCGGCGCGATGCGGCACATGCGCTCGGCGATGGTCTGCGCGTGGGCCCGCAACTCGGCCTCGGGGCCTTCGAACACCAGTTCGTCGTGCACCTGCATGATCATGCTGATGGCGGGGGCCTGGGCGTCGAGCCAGGCCTGCAGGTCGATCATCGCCTTCTTGATCAGGTCGGCCGCGGTGCCCTGCAGCGGCGCGTTGATGGCCGTGCGCTCGGCGTACTGGCGCAGGGCCTGATTGCGCGCATTGATGTTGGGCAGGTAGAGGCGACGGCCGAACAGGGTCTCCACGTAACCGCGGCCACGCGCCGACTCGCGCGTGCCGTCCATGAAGCGCTTGACGCCCGGATAGCGGCCGAAGAAGCGCTCGATGTACTCGCCGGCCTCGCCACGGCCGATGCCGAGCTGGCGCGCGAGACCGAAGGCCGACATGCCGTAGATCAGGCCGAAGTTGATCGCCTTGGCGGCGCGACGCTCCTCCGAGCCGACCTGGTCCAGCGCCAGGCCGAACACTTCGGCCGCGGTGGCCTGATGCACGTCGAGGTTCTGGCGAAAGGCCTCCTGCAGACGCTCGTCGCCCGAGAAATGCGCCATCAGGCGCAGTTCGATCTGCGAGTAGTCCACCGCCAGCAGGACATTGCCAGGCTCGGGGACGAAGGCCTGCCGGATGCGACGGCCTTCGGCGGTGCGGATCGGGATGTTCTGCAGGTTCGGATCCTGCGACGACAGGCGCCCGGTGGCCGCGACGGCCTGGTGATAGCTGGTGTGTATGCGCCCCGTGCGCGGATTCACCGCCGCCGGCAGCTGCTCGGCGTAGGTGCTGCGCAGCTTCTGCATGGCGCGCCAGTCCAGGATCAGGCGCGGCAGCGGATGCTGCGCGGCGAGCTGTTCCAGCGTGTCCTCGGCCGTCGACGGATCGCCCTTGGGCGTCTTGGCCAGCACCGGCAGCTTGAACTTGTCGTAGAGCAGGGCCTGCAGCTGCTTGGGCGAGCCTAAATTGAACTCACCTTCGGCGACGGCATGCGCCTGCGCCTGCAGCTCGTCCATGCGCGCGGCCAGCTCCACCGAAATGCGCTTGAGCAGGGGCACGTCGACACGGACGCCGCGACGCTCGATGCGCGCCAGCACGGGCACCAGCGGCATCTCGATCTCGTGAAAGACCTGGGCCAGCGCGGCATCGGCCTCGAGCTTGGGATACAGCTGCTCGTGCAGTCGCAGCGTGATGTCGGCGTCCTCGGCCGAGTACTCGGTGGCCTTGTCGAGCGCGACCTGGTTGAAGGTGAGCTGGTTCTTGCCCTTGCCGGCGACGTCGGCGAACTGGATGGTCTTGTGGCCCAGATACTTCTCGGCCAGCGTGTCCATGTCGTGGCGATTGCCGGCGGCATCGAGCACGTAGCTTTCGAGCATGGTGTCGAAGGCGAGGTTGCGCACCTCGATGTCGTAGCGCGCCAGCACGTTGACGTCGTACTTGCCGTGCTGCGCGAGCTTGGGCTTGCCGGCGTCTTCCAGCAGCGGCTTCACGCGCGCGATGACCTCGCTCATCGACAGCTGTTCGGGTGCGCCCAGATAGTTGTGCGCCAGCGGCACATACCAGCCGCTGCCCGATTCGCAGGCGAAGGCCAGGCCGACGAGCCCGGCCTGATTGGCATCGAGCGCGTCGGTTTCGGTGTCGAAGCAGATCAGCTTCGCCGCCGAGAGCCGCTCGATCATGCGATCGAGCGCGGCCGTGTCGACCACGCATTCGGCCTGCGTGGGCTTGGAGGTCGTGGCGATGTCGACGGCTTGCGTGGCGACGCTGGCCAGCGATTCGGGCGCTGCGCTCTGCTGCGCCTCGGGTGCCGGATCTACATCAGCGGCCGGCCGGCCGCCTTCGAGCTCCTCGGTCCAGCGATGGAATTCGAGCTTGCGATACAGGGCCAGCAGCGCCTCGACATCGCGCTCGCCGGGCACCAGATCGTCGAGCTCCAAGGGCAGCGGCACGTCACAGATGATGGTCGCGAGCTGATACGACAGCGGCAGATGGCCCAGCGCAGCGCGCAGCTTCTCGCCGATCTTGCCGCCGATCTCGGCCGAACGATCGCGGATCGCGTCGAGCGAGCCGTACTCGGCCAGCCATTTCGCCGCCGTCTTGGGGCCGACGCCGGGCACGCCCGGAATGTTGTCGACGGTGTCGCCGACCAGCGCCAGGTAGTCGATGATGCGCTCGGGCGGCACGCCGAATTTCTCGATCACGCCAGCGCGGTCCATGCGCCTGTTCTTCATCGTATCGAGCAGATGCACCTGTTCGTCGACGAGCTGCGCCATGTCCTTGTCGCTGGTCACGATCAGCACCGGCAGGCCACGTTCGCGGCCTTGCCGGGTCAGCGTGCCGATGACGTCGTCGGCCTCGACGCCGTCGACGATCAGCAGCGGAAAACCCAACGCACGGATGACCGCGAGCACGTCGGGGTACTGCAGCGACAGTTCTTCGGGCGTCTCGTCGCGATTGGCCTTGTAGTCGGCGTAAAGCTCATTGCGGAACACCGGACCACTGGGATCGAACACCACGCAGATGCGCTGCGGCTCGTATTCGCGGCACAGCCGCTTGAGCATGTTGATGATGCCGTAGACCGCACCGGTGGGTTCGCCGCGCGAGTTGGTGAGCGGCGGCAATGCATGAAACGCGCGGAACAGCCAGCTCGATCCATCGATGAGGATCAGCGGATGCTCGGCGGCACCGGAGTCGGTCGGGCTCATGATCGGCCTTCTCAGCGTTCGCGGCGATCGAGCAGGCGCTCGTTGCGCACCAGATCGTCGAAGCTCTCGCGCACGCGCACGACGGTGGCGCGCGTGCCGTCGACCATGATCTCGGCGGCGCGTCCGCGCGTGTTGTAGTTGGAGCTCATGACGAAGCCGTAGGCGCCCGCCGTGCGCACGGCCAGCAGATCGCCGGCGGCTAAAGCCAGCTCGCGATCCTTGCCGATCCAGTCGCCCGATTCGCAGACCGGACCGACGATGTCGTAGCTCGCGCTCGTCGCCGCCGAGCTCTGGCGCAGCGGCACGATGTCCATCCAGGCCTGATACAGCGCGGGGCGCAGCAGATCGTTCATCGCCGCGTCGATGACGGCGAAGTTCTTTTCTTCGGTCTGCTTGAGCAGTTCGACACGCGTAAGCAGCACGCCGGCGCTGCCCGCGATGGCACGACCCGGTTCGGTATGAATGGCCAGGCCGCGTCCGGCGAGCTTGGGCAGGATCGCCTGCGCCCAGGCCGCCGGCTGCAGCGCCTGTTCGTCACGATAGCGAACCCCGAGTCCGCCGCCGACATCGATGTGCTCGAACTCGATGCCGGCTTTTTCGAGCTTGTCGACCAGCGCGAGCACGCGATCGAGTGCGTCGAGGTAGGGCGAGACATCGAGCAGCTGCGAGCCGATGTGGCTGGCGATGCCGACGATGCGCAGGCCGCCCATCTGCGCGGCTTCGCGATACAGGCGCTCGGCCGTCACCAGATCGACGCCGAACTTGTTCTGCTTGAGTCCCGTGGAAATGTAGGGATGCGTCTTGGCATCGACGTCGGGATTCACGCGCAGCGCGATGTCGGCACGCCGCCCCATGCTGCGGGCGATGGCATCGAGCTGATGCAGCTCGGCTTCGGATTCGACGTTGAAGCAGCCGATACCGGCTTCGAGCGCAAAACGCAGTTCGTCTGCAGTCTTGCCAACGCCCGAGAACACCACCTTGGTCGGATCGCCTCCGACCTTGAGCACACGACGCAGTTCGCCGGCCGAGACGATGTCGAAGCCGCTGCCGAGCCGCGCCAGTACCTGCAGCACGGCCAGATTGGAATTGGCTTTCACTGCATAGCAGACCTGATGCGGAACACCCGCCAGCGCCTCGTCGAAGGCGCGGAAGTTGGCCTCGAGCGCCGCTCGCGAATAGACGTAGGTGGGCGTGCCGTGTTCGGCCGCGATCGCGGAGAGCGGGAGCGCTTCGGCGTGCAGTTCGCCGTCGCGATATTCGAATGGATCCACGGATGAAATCTCGGTGTGTAGAGGCCGATCAGGGCGTCGGCCGATCAGTGGCGGGAGGCGTCGCGTCGGCCGGCGGCGCGGATGGCTGCTCGCCATCCGACGCTTTCTTGTCCTTGTTGCGCTGGCTCGGCGGCTTCTGGCTGTCGGGCACCTGATCGCGGAAGTACAGCGGTCCGGTCTGGCCGCAGGCACTCAGCATCAGGCTGGCCAGCAGGAGCGATATCGAGGTCTTGAAGCGCAGGCGGCGCGTCATGGCGGCTCCGGGCACGGAATGCTGAATCGGCAGCGAATAGGGCGGCCAGTTTAAGGAACCTGGACGCGGGCTGCTGCGTCACCGCCGGGGCCCGGCTTGCTGAGGCCGGCCGGGCGCTCGGACAATGCAGGCTCCGTCGCCGACGGGCGGCCGACCGAGAGCACCATGAAACTTCTGGAGACCCAGGATCGCGTCGTTCTGGAACCCGATCGCCCCGCGCAGGCCTGCGTGATCTGGCTGCACGGCCTAGGCGCCGATGGGCACGACTTCGTGCCCATCGTGTCCGAGCTGCGATTGCCCGACGAACTGGCGATTCGCTACGTGTTTCCGCATGCGCCGGTGCGACCGGTCACGCTCATGAACGGCATGCCGGTGCGGGCCTGGTTCGACATCCTGTCGATCGATCGCATGGGTGCGCAGGACGTCGCCGGCATCACGCAGTCGCAGCATCGCATCGACGCGCTGGTCGCCGAGCAGCAGGCCGCCGGCATCGCGTCGACGCGCGTGCTCATCGCGGGGTTTTCGCAAGGCGGCGCGCTGGCCTTGCAGACGGCGCTTCGGTATCCACAGCCGCTCGCCGGCGTGCTGGGCCTGTCCACCTACCTGCCGATGGAGCGCCAGCTCGCCGATCAGGCCAGCGTGGCCAATCGCGGCCTGGCGATCCTGTTGCAGCACGGACTCTACGATCCGGTGCTGTCGCATGCGCTCGGTACGGCCAGCCGCGATCGCCTGCGTGAGCTCGGTTATGGCGTCGGCTGGAACGAATACCCGATGCAGCACGAAGTCTGTGCCGAGCAGCTCGCGCCCATCGCGGCCTTCATTCGCGAGCGGCTTGGGTGAAAAAACCACGCGGCGTGGCGTGGTTCGTCCTGCCGCTGATGCTCGGCGCAACCAACGTGCATGCAGCGTTGACGGTGTCGCTGCAGGTCGGGCGTATCGAAGGCGGCGCGCTGCCGCAGCCGATCTCGAACCTTCGGGCCGCTTGCCATCTCGCCGGACGCGATCAGCAGCTGCATTGCGAGGACGCGAGTCTGCGAGCCGAAACCGGCAACAACCAGGAGCTGCAGTTGAGCGGGCAGGCGTCCTGGTCTCCCAGGTCCTGGACGGCGACGGTCACGCAAGCTCGCTGGGCCGACGCCGCCTGGAGCGGCGAGGCGCGTGTCGATCACCAGGGTGTCGTGCAGGCCGAACTGCAGTTGCAGTCATTGCCGTTCGAGATTCTGGCCCCGTGGATTCCGGCAGACGCCGCCCTGCCAGCCCCGCGCGGTGCGCTCACGCTCGATGCGGCCTACCAGCGCCAGTCGCCATCACGGGCCAGCGCCCGCCTCGATGCGTCGATTCATGAATTCGGCATCGACGACGCGCAGGGCCGTTATGCGGCGGAGCGGGCATCGGCGGCTCTGCGACTGCAAGCCGTCATCGATGGCGATCTGATCAACGCGCAAGGCCGGATCGACGCCGGCGACGGCCAGGTCTACGTCGAACCGGTGTTCATCGATCTGCAGGCCGCGCCGCTGACGACGCAATTCGAGGCCAGCTTCGATCGTGCGCGCGTCCTCGTCCCGCGCTTTTCGCTGGATGGCGTCCAGCAAGGCGTCGTCGGCCAGTTTCACGTCGATGCGCGGAATCTGGCCTGGCGCGGCGCGCCGCAGGTGTCGACGGCCCATGCGAGTTTCAACGAGATCGCGCTCGATGCCCTGCTGCGGCTCTACCTTGCGCCGTTTCTGGCCGGGTCGCGATGGGAGAATCTGAGCGGCTCCGGCATGGCGCGCCTGGACGTGAACCTCGTCGACACCCGGCCTTCATCCTTATCCTTGAATCTGCAGCAGGCTTCGATTGCCACTGGATCGCCGACGGTCGAGGTCCTGGGGATCGACGGCGACGCGTATTGGCAGGCCGGCAAGGAGCAGCCTCGCGATTCGACTCTGAGCTGGTCTTCCGCACGCTACGGTGACCTGCCTTTCGGTGCCTCGACGCTGCGCTTCACGACGGCCGCCCGAGACGTTCGGCTGCAGCAGCCCTGGCGACTGCCGATACTCGACGGCGCCCTGAACGTGCAGCGGCTGCAGCTGCGGGACTGGGGGCGCTCCGACATGAAGGCCGAGGTGGCCGCCGTGCTCGAGCCCATCGAGCTCGCGACTCTGTGCAAGGCGTTCGGCTGGCCCGAATTCGGTGGCCGGCTCTCGGGCAGCGTACCCGGCGTTCGTCTGGACCAGAATGAGCTGTCGTTCGACGGTGGTCTGAGCGCTCAGGTCTTCGACGGCGAGATCACGATCGAGCGTCTGCGCCTGCTCGACCCGCTGGGGCGGCTCATCAAGCTGCTGGCCGACGTGAAGCTGCGCAAGCTCGATCTGAAGGCCATCACGCAGGCGTTTTCCTTCGGTCGCATCGAAGGCCGCGTCGATGGCGACGTGAGTGGCCTGCGCGTCCTCGACTGGCGGCCCGTGGCTTTCGATGCCCGCGTCTACAGCTCGCCCGGCGATCGTTCGGCGCACCGCATTTCGCAGCGTGCCATCGACAATCTGTCGTCGCTGGGCGGCGGCCCGACCGGCGTGCTGTCGCGCGGCGCTTTGCGCTTCTTCGACGATTTTGCCTACGAGCGCATCGGCTGGAGCTGTGTGCTCGACAACGGCATCTGCCAGATGGGCGGCCTGGAGCCGACCGACCATGGCGGCTACGTGCTCGTCGAGGGCCGCTGGCTGCCGCGCATCGAGGTGATCGGTTACAACCCGCGTGTCGACTGGAATCGCTTCGTCGAGCAACTGCTGGCCGTGCGCAATAGCCAGGGTGTCGAGGTGCGCTGATGGCGCGAGCGAACCGGTTCGCGATTCAGGCGTGCGACCGTCGGCTGCCTATACTGTCCGCCATCGTCCAGCACGCCGTAAGGAGTTCTCATGGCTCAGCGGCCTTCCAGTTTTGGGCCTGCTTCGATTGCGTCCGCGATGCCGGTCGCAGTTCTGGTGGCCAGCGCCGTCGCGAGTTCGGCCTGCGTCACCATCAACGTCTACTTTCCCGCCGCCGAAGCCGCCAAAGCGGCTGACAAGATCATCGACGACGTCTGGGGCGGTACGCCCACCCCGGCAGCACCGGCAGCCGTGCCAGCCGAGCGCAGCAGTTCGCTGGCCGTGCGCTGGGTGCTCGCGGTGGCCGATTTCGTCATGCCCGTCGCCAGCGCAGCCGAACCCAACATCGACGTGACCTCGGCCGAGGTCAAACGCCTGTCGGGCTCGATGGAAGCCCGATTTCCCTTGCTCGAACCGCTGCTGCAAAGCGGTGTGCTGGGCCTGACCTCCGACGGCTACCTGGCGGTGCGCGACGCCAACGCCGTCGCTCTTGCAGACCGCAACCGGGTGCGCTCGCTGGTCGCCAACGAAAACGCCGACCGCGCCGCGCTTTACCGTGAGATCGCATCGGCCAACCATCAGCCGCAGTGGGAAGCGCAGATCCGCTCGGTCTTCGCCGCGCGCTGG
The DNA here is from genome assembly GCA_023254435.1 of Hydrocarboniphaga sp. Lineage (GTDB taxonomy): Bacteria > Pseudomonadota > Gammaproteobacteria > Nevskiales > Nevskiaceae > Hydrocarboniphaga. The sequence continues at coordinate 1,283 of JALRLM010000210.1, read as the reverse complement.
ATCGCGCGCGCCAAATCGGGCTGGTATTACCAGGACAGCAGCGGCAACTGGATGCAGAAGTAAACTGAATCCAGCAGTTTCAATCGCTTAGCCATCAAGAACGGGCCGCCAGCAGCAGCCCGTTTCTTTTTAAACGTCGATATTGCCGGCCTGCAGGGCGTATTTCTCGATGAATTCGCGACGCGGCTCGACCTGTTCACCCATCAGCGTGGTGAACATCTGGTCGGCACCGATGGCGTCCTCGACCTGCACCTGCACGAGCCGACGCTGGGTCGGATCCAGCGTGGTCTCCCACAGCTGGCCCGGGTTCATTTCGCCCAGACCCTTGTAGCGCTGCACGCTCAGGCCGCGACGCGCCTCGGCCTGCAACCAGCGATAAGCAGCGTCGAAGTCGCGGACGGCACTGTTTCGCTCACCTCGGAAAACCACAGCACCATCAAGAGCTTGAGCGCTGATCTGAGTACGCAGATCGGCAATCCGGCGATAGTCGGTCGAAACGAAGAAATCGGCGTTGAAGTCGTATCGATGTTCAGTGCCATGCAGCCGGCGCTGCACGCTCAGCATCGGACCGTCTTCGCCCAGCCTCGCGACCAGCCGATGCTCGCCCTGGCGCTTGTCGAGGTCCAGCTGCTGCCGCAGCCCATCCGCCCACTTCTCGAGCGCCTCGGCATCGCTGGGAATCGCCGCCACTTTCCACAAGCTGCGCAGCACGTGTTCGTCGTAGCGACGCGACAGGCGTTCGAGCGTCAGTTCCACGTCGGCGTATTCGCCAGCGAAACGCTTGAACTGCTGGGCGTCCCAGCTCGATCCGTCGGCCAGGCGAATGCCGGCATCCGACAGCGAAGCCGACAATAGCCAGTTGGTCATCTCGCTGTCGTCCTTGACGTAGGTTTCGTGCTTGCCGCTCTTGACCTTGTAGAGCGGCGGCTGGGCGATGTAGACGTAGCCGTTCTCGATCAGCGAGTACATGTGCCGATAGAAGAAGGTCAGCAGCAGCGTACGGATGTGCGCGCCGTCGACGTCAGCGTCGGTCATGATGATGATGCGGTGATAACGCAGCTTCTCCGGCTTCATCTCGTCCTTGCCGATGCCGCAGCCCAACGCGGTGATCAGCGTGCCGACTTCGGCACTCGACAGCATCTTTTCGATGCGTGCCTTTTCGACATTGAGGATCTTGCCCTTGAGCGGCAGGATGGCCTGGAAGTGTCGATCGCGACCCTGTTTGGCCGAGCCGCCGGCGGAGTCACCCTCGACCAGGAACAGTTCGGACTTCGAGGGATCCT
>JALRLM010000189.1 GCA_023254435.1 Hydrocarboniphaga sp. | reverse complement strand
ATCGCAGTCGTCACCGGCGGCACCAGCGGCATCGGCCTGGCCACCGCCCAGCGTTTCGCCGCCGAAGGCGCCCGCGTCTACATCACCGGCCGCCGCCAGGCCGAACTCGACGCCGCCGTCGCCGCGATCGGCGAGGCCACCGGACTGCGCATCGACTCCAGCGATCTCGCCCAGCTCGACGCGCTCTACGAGCGCATCCGCGTCGATCACGGCCGTCTCGACGTGCTGTTCGCCAACGCCGGCGGCGGTTCCATGCTGCCGCTGGGCGACATCACCGAGCAGCACTACGACGACACCTTCGACCGCAACGTGAAGGGCGTGCTGTTCACCGTGCAGAAGGCGCTGCCGCTGCTGTCCAAAGGCGCCGCCGTGATCCTCACCGGCTCGACCGTCACCACGGTCGGCACGCCCGCTTTCAGCGTCTACTCCGCGAGCAAGGCCGCCGTGCGTGCCTTCGCCCGCAACTGGATTCTCGACCTGAAGGACCGCAGCGTCCGCATCAACGTGCTGAGCCCGGGCCCCACCAAGACGCCGGGCCTGGTCGAACTCGCCGGCCCGGATGCGGCGCAGCAGCAGGGCCTGCTCGACTACATGGCCACGCAGGTGCCGATGGGCCGTGTCGCCGACCCCGATGAAATCGCCAAGGCCGCGGTGTTCCTGGCTTCGGACGACGCCAGCTTCGTCAACGGTATCGAACTGTTCGTCGACGGCGGACAGGCGCAGATCTGAAAGCCCACGCGCGGCGTGCGACCTGCCGCCGCGCGATTTCCTTCTTCAACTCATCATCAGTCGAGAAATTCCATGAGCAGCTTCTTCACGCGCGACAACGCCGAGATCTATTTCAAGGATTGGGGCAGCGGCAAGCCCGTGCTCTTCAGCCACGGCTGGCCGCTGGACGCGGACATGTGGGACGCCCAGATGCTGTTTCTGGCCGAACGCGGCTATCGCGCCATCGCCTTCGACCGCCGCGGCTTCGGCCGATCCAGCCAGCCCTGGAGCGGCTACGACTACGACAACTTCGCGGACGACATCCACGAGCTGATCACGCACCTGGACCTGCGCGATGTAACCCTGGTGGGCTTTTCGATGGGCGGCGGCGACGTCACGCGCTATCTCGCACGCCATGGCAGCAGCCGCATTGCAGGACTCGCGCTGCTCGGCGCCGTGACGCCGTACTTCATCCAGAGCGCCGATCATCCCGAAGGCGTGCCGGCCGACGTGTTCGCCGGCATTCGTGACGGCTTGCGCAAGGACCGCGCGCAGTTCATCCGCGAATTCGCCGCGCCGTTCTACGGCACCAACCATGGCCAGAAGCTCAGCGATGGCGTGCTGACCCAGACGCTCAACATCGCGCTGCTCGCTTCGCTAAAGGGCACCCTCGACTGCGTGACCGCCTTCTCCGAAACCGATTTCCGTCCGGACATGGCGAAGATCGACGTTCCGACCTTGATCATCCACGGCGATGACGACCAGATCGTCCCCTTCGAAGCCACCGGCGCGCTGGCGGCCCAGATGATCAAGGGCGCCAGGCTCAAGGTCTACGCGGGCGCCCCGCATGGATTCGCGGTCACGCATGCCGACCAGCTCAATGCCGATCTGCTGGAGTTTCTGCAGACGCGGTGAGCGGAGGGCGGCCCGAACAGAAGATCGGTTTATCACCCCGATTGGAGATCACCGAAGGCGCGCCGGGTGCGCTGGTGATTTCACGCCAAGACGCACCGACGGCGGCGGCCGGACCCAGGCCGATCAGGCCGACGGCGAGCACCTGTACCGCCAGATCGTGTCGGCCGCCGAATCAGCGATGATCTTTCAGCTTGTCTGCGGCTTCTTGCCCAAGAACAACCGGCGCGACGATTCAGCGTGCCGGCTTCATCGTGTAGCCGTGGTCCATCATGCAACGCTGTTCCAGCGTCTGCTGCTCCTCCTCCAGGCGCACCACGCGGGCTTCTTCCTGGCAGGCCATGGTGTCGATGCGCAGCGTCTCCGGCGACACGCCCGGCGGTGCCACGTAGACGTAGCCGGGGCTGGCGCAGGCACTCAGCAGCATGCACGAGGCGATACAAAGGCGGAGGCGGGCGGGGAGTCGGAGCATGTAGGCCGGTGCGGTGGAAGGACGATGGTGGAGCTTACGCGCGTGTCGCCGGAGCATCGACCTGCGTTTCGATGCGCGGGTTCCACCGACGCCTGCGATGAAAGCTTAAGCTGGCGGCAGCCCATCGCCTGTGGTGATCGCCATGTACGTCGTCATCTTCCGGGCCCGCATCCGCGAGCTCGACGCCGAGTATTCCGCGCTGGCCGCGCAACTGCGCGAGCTGGCGCTGAAGCAGTTCGGCTGCCTGGAGTTCCAGGCCGTGAGCGAGGGCCGCGACGAGGTGGCGCTGTCGTACTGGCCCGACCCGGACAGCATCCGCGCCTGGAAGCGGCAGGCCGATCACCTGATCGCGCAGGGCAAGGGCCGCAGTCGCTGGTACGAGTCGTATTCGGTGCAGGTGGCGCAGGTCGAGCGCGAGTACCGCAGCCCGGCCTGAGCACGGATTCAGCTCGGCGGGCTACCATCGGTCGGGTTCGCCGCAGCCTGCGGCGCTAGCAGGGGCCGATGCCGGGCTCCAGGATGCCGGAATCAGCAATGTCGCAAAGCGAAAACAACAGCGGGGCGCGCGGCCTGCGCGCGGGTGCGGTGGCGATGGTGGTGCTGCTCGCGGCCTGCGCCAACAGCGCGCCGGTGGTCGATCGCCAGAACATCGACGAGGCGCGCTACCAGCGCGATCTCAAGGAATGCCAGTCCTACGCGGGTGAAGTGTCGACCGCCTCGGCGGCCGGCAAGAG
>JALRLM010000185.1 GCA_023254435.1 Hydrocarboniphaga sp. | reverse complement strand
GGGCGTGATCGCGATGAACGGCATGATCGAGGCCGACCTGTACGGCAACGTCAACTCGACCCACATCATGGGCACCCGCATCATGAACGGCATCGGCGGCTCGGGCGACTTCGCGCGCAACGCCTATCTGTCGGTGTTCGTCACCAAGTCCACCGCCAAGGACGGCCGCATCTCGTCGATCGTGCCGATGGTGCCGCACGTGGATCACTGCGAGCACGACGTCGACATCATCGTCACCGAACACGGTCTGGCCGATCTGCGCGGCCTGGCGCCGCGCGAGCGTGCGCCGCTGATCATCGAGAAGTGCGTCGATCCGGCCTACCGTCCGCTGCTGTCGGACTACTTCCGCGACGCGCTCAAGCTCGGCGGCCAGACCCCGCACGTGCTCGATCGCGCCTACTTCATGCACGCCGCGTATCGCGACACCGGCAGCATGCTGCCGAAGGCCAAAGCCAAGGCCGCCGTCGCCGCCTGATCGCGGTGACGTGAAGCAAAAAGCCCTGGCCGACGAGGAGTCGGCCAGGGCTTTTTCATGTGCGACGGATCGCGACGACGATCAGGCGGCCGCGCGATCCTCGCGATAGGCGGCGACGTCCTGCGGCAGGTCGGCGCTCACCGGGCGCCGCAGCGCGGTTTCGATGGCGGCCTGCGCGACTTCGGCGAGCTGGTTGCGATCGAGTTCGCCGGCCATCAGCGGCGCCAGATAGACCACCTCGCATTCCAGGCCCGGATTGCGCAGCAGCTCCATGATGTTGAACAGCAGCGTGTCGTCGCCGACATAGGGCGCGATGTTGCGGCCGTCGCGGCTGCGGCCGTAGCGGATCGCCACGGGTTGCACGGGACGCTGCGATTCTATGGCCGCCGCGAACAGGCGCGAATGGAAGGGCAGCACCGATTCACCCGTGGTCGTCGTGCCTTCGGGGAACAGTGTCAGGCTGCCGCCATCCTGCAGATACGGAATCAGCTGCGTGATCAGCGGCCGGCTGCCACCGCGTCCGCGCTTGAGATAGAAAGTGCCCGCGGCCGTCGCCAGCGAGCCGACGATGGGCCAGTGCCGCACTTCCGACTTCGACACGAAGCGCGTGCGCTCGCAGGCCGCGATCAGGCAGATGTCGAGCCAGGAGACGTGGTTGGCGACGGTCAGATGACCCGTGGCGACGGGCTCGCCCTGCACGCGGATGCGCAGGTCGAAGATGCCGAACAGGTGGCGGTTCCACCACTGCGTGAGCGGCTCGGGCCGCAGCCGCTTACGCGCAAGCCCCACCGCGCCGACCAGCACCATGCCCAACAGCAGATGCGCGATCAGCCGGATGCCGCGCAGCGCGAAAGCCAGGCGCTGCCACATCAGGCATGCCCGACGACGGTTTCCGCAGGCTGGATGCCGAGGAAGTGGCGCGCGTAGCGCGGGCAGATATCCGACACGTTGAGCAGCATGAACACGTCGGCGCAGTTGAAGTCGCGGTCCCAGTAGGCATCGCCGCAGGCCTTGGCGCCCAGGCTCACGTAGGCCTTGAGCAGCGGCGGCATCTTGGCCTTCTGCATCGGCGTGCCGTCGGGCAGCGGCAGCGGATAGTAGGGACGCACGTGCTGATAGCCCGGCGCCATGTACTTGTCCTGCACCTGGCGCAGGATCGAGTGCGCCTGCGCGCCGCCGTCTTCCAGGCCGATGCTCGCGCAGCCGAACAGGTAGTCGAAGCCGTGCTGGGTGAAGAACGCCGCCAGGCCCTGCCACAGCGTGGCGATCACCGCGCCGTTGCGGAACTCCGCATCGACGCAGGTGCGGCCGATCTCCATCACCCGGCCCGGCAGCGAATCGATCATCGACAGATCGAATTCCGAGCCCGAGTAGAAGCCACCGGCGCGCGCCGCCTGATCGTCGGTGAGCACGCGCGTGCAGGCCACCATGCGGCCCGTCGCCGTCTCGCGCACGATCAGGTGGCGGCAATAGGCATCGTATTCATCGCGATCGGCCTGCTCGCTGCCGCCGTCGATCTGCGCGCCGAGTTCGCCGGCGAAGATGCGATAACGCAACTGCTGGCTTTCGAGGATCTCGGCCGCCGTGGTGGCGAAACTCACGGAAAAACGCGACTCACCGCGAGCTGGCAGAACCGTGTTTTCACTGCTGACGATGATGGAGGACATGCAATGCTCCGCAGGTTATTGCGGCGCACTTTATTGACGCGAGGTTGAGGCGATATGAATGAGCGGTGACGCTTGAATGACAGCGCTCGCGCCGCCTGCTGCGGCGCGAGCCTGCGTTTTCGATCGACTATCGGAGCCGCGGTTTCAACCCGCCTTGGCCACCGGCCAGACGCGGTCCGCCGTCGGCGTGGTCCAGATCCTGGTGTGCAGGCGCGACAGCGAGATCGGGTCGGACAGCAGCAGGTTGCGGTGGTTGTTGCTGATCTGGTCGGGACCTTCGGTCAGGGCGGTTTCGATCAGCTGCTCGCGCAGTTCGCGCGCCTTCGCCGGCAGGCGCAGGCGCGGGATGCCTTCGGCGGCGAAGGCGGCGTTGAGCACCGGATCGACCACGGCATCGACGAAGCCGGCGTTCAGGCGGCGGTTGCGGCGCAGCGCCAGACGCATCCAGCGCAGCTCGCGCGGGGCCAGCGATTCTTCGGGGATCAGGAAGAAGCGCTGCGCGCGCATCCAGCGGCCCGGCCTGACGCGCGACGACCACACCGACAGCGGAATGGCGAGCACCATCGAGCCCACCACAGGCAGCAGCCAGAACAGGAATTCGGGCTGCAGCCAGTAGACGAAGCCGGCCCAGACCAGACCCAGCACGGTGCCGCCCCAGTGCTGCGTAAAGGCGTCGCTCCAGTGCGTCTCGGCGTCGTCGCGCGGCGGCGACTTCCAGCTGATGGCGACGCCGAGCAGCCCCAGGGTCACGAACTTGGCGTGGAACAGCATGCGGATGGGCGCCAGCGCGGCCGAGAACAGCGACTCGAAGACCACGCTGAACAGCAGGCGGATCGGCCCGCCGAATCCGCGCCACTGGCTGGGCTTGAGGATGAACAGCAGCGCCGCGAGCAGCTTGGGCAGCCACAGCAGCGTGGCGGTGGCGCCGAACAGGCGCGCGGCCCATTCCGGATGCCACTCGGGCCAGTTCGGGAACATCTGGTAGCTCTGGGTGAAGTACACGGGCTCGGAGAGCACGTTCACCCCAAGCAGCGCGGTCGATAGCACCAGGAACAGGAACCACAGCGGCGCCGACAGGTAGGCCATGACGCCGGTCATGAACACGGCGCGATGCGCGGGATGCAGGCCGCGCGTCAGGAACAGCCGGAAGTTCATGAGATTGCCCTGGCACCAGCGGCGCTCACGCTTGATCTCGTCCATGAGATTCGGCGGCATCTCCTCGTAGCTGCCCGGCAGGTCGTACGCGATCCACACGCCCCAGCCGGCCCGACGCATGAGTGCGGCTTCCACGAAATCGTGCGAGAGGATTTCCCCGGAGAGCACGCCGGTTCCCGGCAGCCGGCGCAGCGCGCAATAGCGCATGAAGGGCTCGACCCGGATGATGGCGTTGTGACCCCA
>JALRLM010000029.1 GCA_023254435.1 Hydrocarboniphaga sp. | reverse complement strand
TCGCCGGTCGACGGGCTGATCGCTTGAACCTGCCGCCGGACGCGCCGCAGCGCCGCATCCGCTCCTTCGTTCGCCGCGAGGGACGCATCACCGACGCCCAGCGCGCGGCAATGGAGCAGCTGTGGCCGGTCTACGGTCTCGATGCGCCGGCTGCGGCGTTCGACCTGGACGCCGTGTTCGGCCGCAAGGCGCCGGTGGTGTTCGAGATCGGCTTCGGCAACGGCGATCACCTGCTGTCGCGTGCGGCCGGCGAGCCCGAGCGCGATTTCATCGGCGTGGAAGTGCATCGCCCCGGCTGCGGCCGCGTGATGATGCAGGCCGACCGCAACGGCTCCAAGAATCTGCGCGTGGTCTGCCACGACGCCGTCGAGGTGCTGCGTGACTGGCTGCAGCCGGCCGTGCTGTCCGAGGTCGTCATCTACTTTCCCGACCCCTGGCACAAGAAGCGCCACAACAAGCGCCGCCTCGTGCAACCGGAGTTCCTGAGCCTGGTCGTGCGTGCCCTGCGCCCGGGCGGCATCCTGCGCATGGCCACCGACTGGGCGCCCTACGCCGAGCAGATGCTCGAAGCCCTGCGTGCCACGCCGGCGCTGCGCAACCTGGCAGCGGACGGTGGCTACGCCGAGCGTGCGGCGACGCGCCCCAAGACGCGCTTCGAAGCCCGCGGCGAGCGCCTGGGACACGAAGTCTTCGACCTGCTGGCCGAGCGCATCGCCGACGCCTGATCGGTCCCGCATTGGTCCGACCGGCGTCGCCGCGTCGCAACAATCCGACATCCTTGCATGGTCGACCCCGCCTTCGAAGGCGTGGTAATTAGGGATCGACGTCCCCGAAAATTCCCGAATCGAGTGCTTTTTCATAGCACATCGAATCATTATTCAATTTTTTATCTCAGGCATGAGCGTCAGGCACCCGATCATTGGGGTTACCGGTTCTAGCGGTGCCGGCACCAGCACGGCGCTGCGGGCCTTTGCGCGCATGTGCCGCCGCCTGAGCCTGAAGGCCGCCATCGTCGAGGGCGATGCCTTTCATGCCTTCGACCGCGACGGCAACCGCAAGGCCATCGCGCGGGCGCGCATCCGCGGCGAGCATTTTTCGCTGCTCGGGCCGACCGCCAACCTGCTGGCCCGGCTCGAGACCCTGCTGCGCGACTACGGCCGCAAGGGATCGGGCGTGAGCCGGCGCTACCTGCATACCGAACAGGAAGGTCTCGAGGCCGGCCAGTCGCCCGGCACCTTCACGATGTGGGAGCCGCTGCCCGAGGGCACCGACGTGCTGTTCTACGAGGGCCTGCACGGCGGCTACGTGGGCGAGGACGCCAACATCGTCCAGCACATGGACCTGCTCGTGGGCGTGGTGCCGATCATCAATCTGGAGTGGATCCAGAAACTGCGCCGCGACACCGACGAACGCGGCAGCGCGCCCGAGGAAGTGACCAGCACCATCCTGCGCCGCATGCCCGACTACGTGAATCACATCGCGCCGCAGTTTTCGCGTACCGACGTCAACTTCCAGCGCGTGCCGCTGGTGGACACCAGCAATCCCTTCGTGGTGCGCGAGATTCCGGGCAACGAGGAAAGCCTGGTGGTGATCCACTTCAACGATCACAGCCGGCTGTCCTCGAACCTCGACGATTACGAGAGCCAGATCTTCGGTGCCTTCAAGTCCAACGCCAATACGCTCGTGGTGCCCGGCGAGCAGATGGAGACGGCGATGGAAATCATCCTGCTGCCCGCGCTCGAGCAGCTGGTGCAACGCCGCAACCAGGCGCGCGACGAAGCGCTGCCGACGAGCTGAACCGTCTCGCCGCGCGCGTCCCACGGACGCGCAAAACCGGCGTGCCTTGAACCCATTCCGCAAGCGGCGTAGAAGTACGGCGTCGCCCGCTCTGCGCGGCGACGTGGAGGCGATCATGGCGCAGTGGCTGCAGGATCTTTCCATCGGTGACTGGTACGAGGCCGACGGCGATACCTTCGAAATCGTCGGCATCGATACGCAGGCCGAAATCGTGCTGGTGCAGCATTTCGACGGCTCGCTCGGCGAAATCGAGTTCGGCGTCTGGATGGAACTGGCCGCGCAATCCTGCGCCGCGCCGGAAGACGTCTCGGGGGCCTTCGATCTGGACCGCGAGGATCTCGACCTGGACGCACCGCTGCCGCGCCGCGACGACGCCCTGCGACGACTCGAAGACCGCGACTCCGCTTGAACCGCCCGCCGGCGGAAAGGAAATCCGCCGCATGGCGCTGTTCGACACCTATCGCGTGCCGCGGCTGCGGCCCGAGTTCAAGTTCCGGCTCGACGATGGCACACCCGTGCAGGTGCGGCCGCTGCGCGCCGACGACGGCGCGAGGCTCAAGGCCGGCTTCGATCAGATGTCGGCGCTTGCGCGTCGCCGCCGCTTTCTGGCCGACGTGTCGCAGCTCACCGACGAGATGGTCGAGAAGCTCACCGACCTCGACCAGATCGACCGCGCGGCCTGGGGCTGCATGAATCGCGAGCGCCCCACCGAACCCGGCATCGGCCTGGCGCGCTATCAGCGCATCAACGGCGACCGCAGAAGCGCGGACGCGGCCATCGTCGTGCTGGAACCCTACCAGGGCCGCGGCGCCGGCATGCTCATGCACGCCTGCCTGCACCTGACCGCGCATCGCGCCGGCATTCGCCGCTTCTACTACGACGTCACCAGCGACAACGCGCGCTTCATCGCGCAGATCAAGGCTCTGGGCGGGCAGTTCGAGGGCCGCGCGGAGAACGTCGATCGCCTGTCGCTGCGCGTGTTCAGCCGGCCCTACCAGGTGCCCGACAAGACCAGCGTCGGCCGCCGCTTCGGCGAGATTCTGCTCAAGCTCGGACGCGCGCCGGCGGCCTAGGGCGGGCCGCTTCCCGCCGCTCTATTCCCTGCATCGAGGCGCCGAAACAGCGGGCCTCGACCCGCCCTGCGCCAGATTGCCTACCATGCGCGCATGACCACCCTCGCCTCCTGGCGCGACCGCCTGCCCGCGGTCGTGCGTCCCTATGTCGAGCCGGCGCCGCTGGCCGCGCTCGCGCTGGGCATTTCCTCGGGTTTTCCGTACGCGATGATCGGCGCCACGCTGACCACGCGACTGGCACAGGACGGCATCAGCAAGCGCAGCGTCACCGCGTTCTCGCTGGCCTTCCTGGTCTACAACTTCAAGTTCCTGTGGGCGCCCGCGGTGGATCGGCTGCCGCTGCCAGGGCTGTCGCGTTTTGGTCAGCGCGTGTCGTGGCTATGGCTGTCCAGCCTGCTGGTGATCGCGGCCGTGGTGCTGCTGGGCGCGCTGACGCCCGCGCACGGGCTGGGCCTGCTGGCGCTCGCGGCCGTGCTCATGGGCGCGGCGGGCGCCACTTTCGACATCGTCATCGACGCCTATCGCATCGAGCTGCTGGAGCCGCACCAGCTCGGCGTCGGTTCGGGCATGTCGCAGTACGGCTGGCGCATCGGTTCGGTGCTGGCGGCGGCGCTGGCACTGCTGGTGTCGGCGCGATTCGGCTGGGCCGCGGCCTATGCGAGCTGCGCGGTGTTCGCACTTCCGGCGGCGCTCACGGGCCTGGTCCTGGGCGAGCCCGCGCGCCGGCAGGCGGTGGTCGCGACGAATCGCGGATTCGCCGCGTTCGCCAGCGCCGTGATCGGCCCGCTGACCGAATTCTTCCGCCGTCGCGGGGCGCTGCTGGTGCTGCTGTTCGTGCTGCTGCACAAGATCGGCGACACGCTGGCCAACCTCACGCTGCGACTGCTGCTCAACGACCTGGGCTTCTCCAACGAGGAGATCGCCACTTACGACGTGGGTTTCGGCTTCTTCGCCTATCTGGCCGGCATCTTCATCGGCGGCATCGTCTACGCGCGCATGGGCATGGCGCGCTCGGTGATGCTGAGCCTGGTGCTGATGGCGGTATCGAACCTGAGCTTCGCCCTGCTGGCCATGGCCGGACACAGCAACGGCCTGCTGGCCGGCGCGATCTGCTTCGAGAACATCGCCAGCGGCATTGGCGGCGTGGTGGTGGTGGCCTATCTGTCGGCGCTGTGCAATCTGGCCTTCACGGCCACGCAGTTCGCGCTGCTGTCGGCGGCGGCCTCGGTGGTCGGACGCTTCCTGACCGGCGCCACGGCGGGCCGGCTGATCGAGTGGCTGGGCTACGTCGACTTCTACCTGCTGACCACGGTCGCGGCGCTGCCGGGGATCCTGCTCTACGCCTGGCTATGGCGATCGGGACTCGTCGAGCAATCGATTCCGCCGATTTCGCAGCCGCAGGATCAGACCTCGTAATCCATGATCAGCGGCGCATGGTCGGAGAAGCGCGTGGTCTTGTAGACGCTGGCGCTGCGCAGCTTGTCGCGCAGGCCCGGCGAGACGATCTGATAGTCGATGCGCCACCCCACGTTGTTGGCCCAGGCCTGGCCGCGATTGGACCACCACGTATAAGCCTCCCCTTCGGTGTCGGGGTGCAGCACGCGGTAGCCGTCGACCCAGCCCACCTGGCCGAACAGCAGGTCGAGCCAGGCGCGCTCGTGCGGCAGAAAGCCCGAGTTCTTCTGGTTCGACCGCCAGTTCTTGAGATCCTTGTTGGTGTGCGCGATGTTCCAGTCGCCGCAGATCACGTAGTCGCGACCCTCGCCCATGAACTCGCGCATCTTGGGCATAAAGAATTCCAGGAACCGGTCCTTGGACTCCTGCCGCTCGGGCCCTGACGAGCCCGACGGCAGGTACAGCGACACCACCGACAGATTGCCGAAGCGCGTCTCGATGTAGCGGCCTTCGTCGTCGAACTCGGGCGCGCCGAGCGTGTTGAGCACGGCCTGCGGTTTTTCGCGCGAATAGATCGCCGTGCCGCTGTAGCCCTTGCGCAGCGCGCTGTTGAAATGCGCGTGCCAGCCGGCCGGCGCGAAGGTGTCGAGCCCGGCCAGATCCTCGGGCTGGGCCTTGGTCTCCTGCAGGCAGAGCACATCGGCGTTCTGCGCCTCGAGCCAGTCGAACAGGCCTTTCTTGGCGGCCGAGCGGATGCCGTTGCAGTTCAGCGAGATGATGCGTTTCATGGGCGCGAGTGTGCCGCAAATCGGCGCAGAACCGCGATAATCGCCGGGTTCACAGCCGCAAAAGACCGCCGCCATGCAGCCGCACCAGACCGCTTTCCTCGAACTGGCCCTCGAACACGAGGTGCTCAAGTTCGGCTCCTTCACGCTCAAGTCGGGCCGCGTGAGCCCCTACTTCTTCAACCTCGGCAAGATCGCCGGCGGTGCCGGCCTGCGCCGGCTCGCGCACGCCTATGCCGATGCGCTGCTGGGCTCGGGCCTGGAGTTCGATCTGCTGTTCGGCCCGGCCTACAAGGGCATTCCACTGGTCGCGGCGATCGCCTGCGCCCTGGCCGAACGTGGCCGCGACGTGCCCTTCGCCTATAACCGCAAGGAGGCCAAGGACCACGGCGAAGGCGGCGTGCTGGTGGGCGCCTCGGTGTCAGGCCAGCGTGTGGTGATCGTCGACGACGTGCTCACGGCCGGCACCGCGCTGCGCCAGTCCTTCGCGCTGCTGAAGGACTCCGGCGCCACGCCGGTGGCGGCCATGACCGCGCTCGACCGCCAGGAAGTCGGCCCCAACGGCCGCTCGGCCGTGCAGGAGCTCACCGAATCGGGCCTGCCCGTGAAGCCGCTGGTTACCGTGCGCGACCTGCTCGCCCATCTCACGAGCAGCGGCGGCGATGCGGCGACCATCGAGGCGATCCGCGCCTATCAGGCGCAGTACGGCGTCAAGGATTGAGGCTCAGGACACCGCCGCGAACACGCGCAGCCATTCGTCGGCCATCAGGCGATGGCCGGCGTTGGTGGGATGAATGCCGTCCATGAGCCAATAGCCGGCCGGTGCCTTCGCTGCCGCGGCGTCGAACAGGCGCTGGTAGCGGATCAGCGGCGCATCGAAGCGCGTCGCCAGCTCGGCCACCACGGCCTGGTAGGCCGGCAGCAGCGTCTGGTACCTGGGCCAGGCGCCTCCCACCGATTCGGACGCGAAAGGCTCGGCCAGGATCAGGCGTAACTTCGGCAGCGCCTTGCGCGTCTGCTCCAGCAACTGCGCATAGCGCTGGCGGAAGTTCTGCAGCGTCGGCTCCGGCGCCTGTCCATGCACCACGCGCGTGACGTCGTTGATGCCGATCAGGATGCTCAGCACGTCAGGCTTCAGATCCAGCGTGTCGGCCTGCCAGCGCGCGGCGAGGTCGTCGATGCGATCGCCGGCAATGCCGCGATTGAAGAAGCTCTGCTGCGGATCGGGCGCGCGGCCGCCGCAATCCGCGGCGATCAGGTACGGATAGCCCTGGCCCATGAGCCGCCAGGCCTGCTTGCCGTCGCGCGAGCGCCCGCCGTCGGTGATCGAATCGCCCTGGAACAGCACACGAGCGCCGGCCGGCAGCGTGCCGGGGCCGCAGACCTGCGGCTCGGCAGCCGGGCTCGAAAGCGGAATCAGCGATGCGCCGAGCGCACCGAGCAGCAAAGAGCGTCGTTTCATGCGGTCCTTCGCCTGACGCGGCCGGGAAGCGGGTGTATTCGGCTCAGCCCTTGATCAGCGTGCCGATGCCTTCGTCGGTGAACAGCTCCAGCAGCACCGAATGCTCCAGCCGGCCATCGATGATGACGGCGCTCTTGACGCCGCTGGCCACGGCGTCGAGCGCGCACTGGATCTTGGGCAGCATGCCGCCGTAGATCGTTCCGTCGGCGATCAGGCCCTCCACCTGCGGCACCGACAGGCCCGTGAGCACCTTGCCCGCCTTGTCCATGAGGCCCGGTGCATTGGTCAGCAGCATGAGCTTTTCGGCGCGCAGCACTGTCGCCATCTTGCCGGCCACCAGATCCGCATTGATGTTGAAGGCCTCGCCGGCCGAGCCCACGCCCACGGGCGCGATCACCGGAATGAAGCCGCCGGCCTCCAGATGCTGCACCACGCGCGGGTCGATGGTGTCCACCTCGCCGACCTGGCCGATGTCCTGGCCCTTGATGGTGAGCTTTCTGGCGCGGATCAGGCCACCGTCCTTGCCCGTCAGGCCCACGGCCTGGCCGCCCTGCTGGTTGATGGCGGCGACGATGGCCTTGTTGACCAGGCCGCCGAGCATCATCTCGACCACGTCCATGGTCTCGTCGTCGGTCACGCGCATGCCGTCGACGAACTTCGATTCCTTGCCGAGCTTCTCCAGGTGCGCGCCGATCTGCGGCCCGCCGCCATGCACGACGACCGGATGCATGCCGACGCGCTTCATGAGCACGATGTCGCGCGCGAAGCTGGCGATCATGCCGTCGTCCTTCATCGCATTGCCGCCGTACTTGACCACGAAGGTCTTGCCGGCGAATCGGCGGATGTAGGGCAGCGCCTCGGTCAGGACGCGGGCGGTGGTCTGGGCGCTGGTGAGATCGATGGGCATGCTATTTGTGATTAATGATTTATTTCTGATTCTGAGTACAACTTAAATTCAATGCCGCCCGGTGTGGCCGAAGCCGCCGGTACCGCGATCGCTGGCCACGAAATCGCTCACGAGCTCGAAATCGGCGCGCACCACAGGCACCAGCACGAGCTGGGCGATGCGCTCACCGGGTGCGATCTCGAATGCGGTCTGGCCGCGGTTCCAGCAGCTGACCATGAGCTCGCCCTGGTAGTCGGAATCGATCAGACCCACGAGATTGCCCAGCACGATGCCGTGCTTATGGCCCAGACCCGAGCGCGGCAGGATCACCGCCGCCAGCCCCGGATCGGCGACGTAGATGGCCATGCCGGTCTTGATCAGCGTGGTCGCGCCGGGAGCGAGTTGCAGCGGCTCGTCGAGCATCGCGCGCAAGTCCAGGCCGGCCGAACCTTCGGTGGCGTACGAGGGAATCGGATAGTCGCGACCCAGACGCGGATCGAGCAGCTTGAGCTGAATCTTCTGTGACATTTGATTTTCTTTTGAAGCGTTGTTGAACTAATTAACTCAGGCTCGCGACAGTCGCTCGGCGATCATCGCGGCCAGCTGGCGCGCGACTTCGGCCTTGGAGGCCGACGCGATCGTCTGCGAGCCCCCGTCCCTGGCGAACACCGTCAGGCTGTTGTCTTCCTGGTCGAAGGCCTGGCCCTCGCCGACCCAGTTGGCCGCGATCAGATCCAGGCCCTTGCGCGCGAGCTTGCCGCGCGCGTGCTCTTCGAGCTTCTCGGTTTCGGCGGCGAAGCCAACCAGAAAAAGCGCCGGGAATGCGGCGCGCACACGCGCCAGCACGTCCTCGGTGCGGGCCAGCGGCAGGCTCAGCTCGGCGTCCTTCTTCTTGATCTTCTGCGTGGCGATCTCGGCCGCCTTGTAGTCGGCCACCGCAGCTGCGGCGACGAACAGGTCGGCCTGCGCGGCGGCGGTGAGCGAGGCTTCGAGCATCTGCTGCGCGGTTTCGATGTCGATGCGCTGCACGCCGGCCGGCGCGGCCAGATTCGTCGGACCCGAGATCAGCGTCACGGTCGCGCCGAGATCGCGCAGGGCGGCCGCCACCGCATAGCCCTGCTTGCCCGAACTGCGATTGGTCAGGAAACGCACCGGATCCAGCGGCTCGCGCGTCGGCCCGGCCGTGACCACGGCGCGCACACCGGTCAGTGGACCACGGCTCAACAGCGCGGCGACGTCGGCACGCAGATCGAGCGGCTCGCGCATGCGGCCCTCGCCGGTCTCGCCGCAGGCCTGGAAGCCCGCTCCAGGCCCCAAGATGGCGATGCCACGCCGCTGCAGCGTGGCGACGTTGTCCTGCGTCGCCACGTTGGCCCACATGAGCCGGTTCATCGCCGGGGCGACGGCGATCGGCTTGTCGGTGGCCAGGCACAGCGTGCTCAGCAGATCGTCAGCCGCGCCGTGCGCGAGCTTGGCGATGAAGTTGGCCGTGGCCGGCGCGATCAGGATCAGGTCGGGCCAGCGCGCCAGCTCGATATGGCCCATGGCGGCCTCGGCGGCCTCGTCCCACAGCGAACTGCGGACCGATTTGCCCGACAGCGCCTGGAAGGTGGTGGCGCCGACGAAGTGCAGCGCCGAAGCCGTCATCACCACCTGCACTTCGGCGCCCGCCTCCATGAGCCGGCGCACGAGGTCGGCGGCCTTGTAGGCGGCGATGCCGCCGGTCACGCCGAGCAGGATGCGGCGACCGTGCAGCGCGGGCGGGGACGCGGGGTTCTGTGACATGACGCGGATTCTACTGCCCCGCGCGTCGATACATTCCGGCTTCCCCACCGACCACACGCGGCACGAGGGTTCATGAGCATCCGCGACTGGCCTGCCGGCGATCGTCCGCGCGAGAAACTGCTGGCGCGCGGCGCCGGCGCGCTGACCGACGCCGAACTGCTGGCGATCTTCCTGCGCACCGGCCTGCCGGGCCGCAGCGCGGTCGATCTGGCGCGCGACCTGCTCCAGCGCTTTGGGAATCTGCGCGGCCTGCTGGCGGCGACCCAGAGCGAATTCTGCGCCGCGCCGGGCCTGGGCTCGGCCAAGTACGCGCAGTTGCAGGCCGTGCTCGAGATGGCGCGCCGCCATCTGGACGAGGACCTGCGCGAGCGCGACTCGCTCAACGACCCGCTGGCCGTGCGGCGCTACCTGCAGTCACGGCTGCGCGGGCTCGATCACGAGGTCTTTGCCGCGCTGTTCCTCGACGCCCAGCACCGGCTCATCGCCTACGAACCGCTGTCGCAGGGCACGCTCGACGGTGCTTCGGTCTACCCGCGCGAGGTGGTCAAGGCTGCGCTGCGCCACGGCGCGGCGGCGCTGATCTTCGCGCACAACCATCCCAGCGGAGTCCCCGAGCCCTCGTCGGCCGACCGCGTGCTGACCGATCGCCTGCGCGATGCCCTGCGGCTCATCGACGTGCGCGTGCTCGATCATTTCGTGATCGGCGAAGGACGGCCGGTGTCGTTCGCCGAGCGTGGCTGGCTGTAGAGACTGCTGACAGCAGGCTGTCAGTAGCCGCCGCGCAGACTGGGCGCTCCATCGACCCCAGGAGGAACCCGCCATGTTCAAGGGCCTGCGCACCGCCATCTGCCCCACGCCCGACATCACCGCCGGCCGCGCCTGGTACGCGAAAGTGCTGGGGGTCGCGCCGTACTACGACCAGCCCTATTACGTCGGCTTCGAGGTCGGCGGCTTCGAGCTGGGCCTGATTCCCGACCGCAAGCCCGGCGTCGACGGCAGCGAGGTCTACTGGGGCGTGGCAAACGCCGATGCCGAAGTCGAGCGCCTGCTCTCGCTCGGCGCGACGCCCTTGGAGGCCGTGCACGAAGTCGGCGAAGGCGTGCGCGTGGGTTCGGTGCTCGACCCGTTCGGCAACCGCCTCAGCGTGATCGAAAACCCGGGCTTCGATCTCGGGAAGGTTCGCTGAGCGCCGCACGCGGGCGCCGTATGCTGCGCGCATGCGCCGCGCCGACCGCCTGTTCCGCATCGTCCAGTACCTGCGCGGCCGGCGGCTCACCACGGCGGCGCAACTGGCCGACTGGCTCGGCGTGTCGCTGCGCACGGTCTACCGCGACGTGCGCGACCTGTCGGCCTCGGGCGTGCCGGTGGAGGGCGAAGCCGGCGTCGGCTACCGGCTGCGTCCGGGCTTCGACCTGCCGCCGCTGATGTTCGACCGGGCCGAAATCGAAGCCCTGGCCGCCGGTGCGCGCATCGTGCAGGTCTGGGCCGGGCCGGATCTGGCCGCCGCGGCGCGTTCGGCACTGGCCAGGATCGCCGCCGCCCTGCCCGAAGCCGGTCGCATCGACCTGGAGCGCACGCGCCTGTTCGCGCCCGGCTTCGGTCGCGAAGCGCCCGGCGAGGCCTTCGACCGCCTGCACCGGGCCATCGCGCAGCGCCGCGTGATGCGCCTGCGCTACCGCGACGCCCGGGATGCGCCGAGCGAGCGCACGGTGTGGCCGCTGGGCCTGTTCTTCTGGGGCGCGGCCTGGACGCTGGCCAGCTGGTGCGAACTGCGCACACAATTCCGCCAGTTCCGGCTCGATCGCATCGACGCGCTCGACGACGCGGGGCGGGCGTTTGCCGACCAGAGCGGCCGGCGCCTGGAGGACTTCCTCCGCCAGGTCCGCAGCGACGGCGATTGACTCGAGCAAAAATGGTTGCCGAGGACCGGCTTCGCTGGTATCTTGCGCGCCCTTTCGGGCTTTTCAGGTCCGGAATCGTCCTTTCACAGCTTCATCCCAGGGGTTGCGTCATGTCCAAAGTCTGTCAGGTCACCGGCAAGAAGCCGATGGTCGGCAACACGGTTTCCCACGCGAACAACAAGCGTCGTCGCCGTTTTGAGCCGAATCTGCACACTCATCGCTTCTGGGTCGAGGCCGAGAAGCAGTTCGTCTCGCTGCGCGTGTCCAACCACGGCCTGCGCATCATCGACAAGAAGGGCATCGACGTGGTGCTCGCCGAAATCCGCAAGTCGGGCGTGAAGGTCTAAAGCCATGGCAAAGAAGAAAGAACGCGAAAAGATCAAGCTGGTGTCGACCGCCGACACGGGCTTCTTCTACACCACGACCAAGAACAAGAAGAACACGCCGGACAAGTTCGAGTTCAAGAAGTACGACCCGATCGTCCGCAAGCATGTGATCTTCAAGGAAGCCAAGATCAAGTAAGGGCCGCGGCGGCCACCTCCGCCCCGATCGTTACGCCGAAGAAGGCGCCGCCCGCAAGGTCGGCGCCTTCTTCGTTTTGAGCGTCGCTGCGCATCGCCTGGCGCAGGACATTCGGTCATCTTCAATTGCCGCATTGGCGGCGTAAGATCGCGCCCATGAGCGAGACCGCCGACAACAGCGCCGACCGCCCGCACTACCGCCATCTGGAGCAGGCGCGTGCGCAGGTCATCGAGCTGCTGTCGCGGCAGGCCGTGGAGCGCGAGCTGCTGCAGCGCCAGGGCGAGGTGACGCGGCGACAGGACGTGGTCTCGCAGCTGGTCGAGCGCCAGCATCAGGCCGCGCTCGAAACACGCCTGGCCAGCTTCCATCCGGCCGACATCGCCTTCGTGCTCGAAAGCCTGCAGCCCGACGCGCGCGAGCTGGCCTGGTCGCTGGTGCGCAGCGACCGTCGCGGCGCGGTGCTGCTGGAAACCTCCGACAACGTGCGCCGCGCACTCGTGGCCCATCTGCCGCCCGAGGAGATCGCGGCGCTGGTCGCGCCACTGGAATCCGACGACATCGCCGACCTCGTCGGCAGCCTGCCCGACGAGGTCGGCCAGGAAGTGCTGCAGCGCCTCGACAATGCCGACCAGGCCGAAGTGCGCTCGATGCTGTCGTTCCCCGAGGGCTCGGTGGGCGCGACGATGGACATGGAATTCGTCGCCGTGCGCGAGGACGCCTCGCTGGAGGCGGTGCAGCGCCTGCTGCGCCGGCGTAAGACGCTGCCGCCGCACACCAACCAGGTCTTCGTCGTCGATCGCGGCAACCGCCTGCGCGGCCTGCTGTCGCTGTCGCAGCTGATCCTCGGCGATCCCGAGGAGCCGGTGTCGGTGCAGATGAACCGCGACGTCGTCTACTTCTTCACCGACGACCGCATGCGCGACGCGGTCGACGCCTTCGAGCGCTACGACCTGCTGTCGGCGCCCGTCGTGAACCTGCACGACCAGGTGGTCGGCCGCATCACCGTCGACACCATCGTCGACGAGATCCAGGAGCGCGCCAGCAGCGAAGGCCTGCGCCAGGTCGGCCTGTCGGAGGAAGAAGACCTGTTCGCGCCGGCGCTCAAGAGCGCCAAGAACCGCTGGCCCTGGCTGGGCATCAACCTGATCACGGCCTTCGTGTCGTCGCGCGTGATCGGCGCCTTCGAGCCCATCATCCAGGTCATCGTGGCACTGGCCGCGCTGATGCCCATCGTCGCCAGCATCGGCGGCAACTCGGGCAACCAGAGCGTGGCGCTGGTGATCCGCGGCCTGGCCCTGAACCAGCTCGGCCCCAACCAGCTCTGGCGCATGCTCGAGAAGGAACTGCGCATCGCCGGCATCAATGGCCTGCTCTGGGGCGTCATCCTGGGGCTGGCGACCATCCTCATGTACCACGACGTGGCACTGGCCGTGGTCATCGCCGTGGCGCTCGTGCTGAACCTGATCACCGCCAGCCTGGTCGGCGTCTGCGCGCCGGTACTGCTGCATCGCTTCGGCCGCGATCCGGTGATGGGATCGAGCATCATCCTGACCGCGACCACCGACAGCATGGGCTTTTTCTACTTTCTGGGGCTGGCCGCGCTATTCCTGGTCTAGCGCCGATTCAAAAAGCTTAAGACCTCACCGGATTGGCTGAGCTTTTGCACGAGGCTAGCGGTCCCGGACACCCGGGCACCCACACCTCGTCGCTCTCACGTTCCGCGAAGGTCAAAACCATGAAAAAGCTGCCGTACGCTGCACTATTGGCTGTCACCGTGCTGTCCTCCCCGATCGCCGCGCAGGCGGCCATCGATTCCACCGCCGCCCAGCGCGCGCTGCAGCTGATCCGCGACAACGCGGCGCTCAGTCGGGCGAGCCTCTCGGACGTCTTCACCACCCGCAGCACGCTGCACGACGCCAATGGCGCCGAGCACGTGCGCTTCGATCGCAGTTACAAGGGCCTGCCGGTGATCGGCGGCGACCTCGTGGTGCACAGCGATGCGCGCGGTCGGCTGACCGGCGTGTCGCAGACGCTGGCGCGCAGCCTCTCGCTGGACATCGCGCCGGCCTACACCGGCACGCAGGCCATCCAGGCCGCCAACGCGCAGTTCGCGGGCCGCCACAACGGCACCGCGGTGGCCCGACTCTCGATCTATGCACGCCAGGCCGCTCCGGCGCTGGCCTACGACGTCACCGTGCGCGGCACGGCTACCGACGGCACGCCCAGCGTCCATCACTTCATCCTCTCGGCGATGAGCCTGGCCCTGCTTGACGACTACGACACCGTGCAGACCGCGGCCAGCACGGGCACCGGCAAGAGCCTGATCTCGGGCACCGTACCGCTGACCACCGACAGCCAGTCCTCGGGCTATGCGCTGCGCGATCCGTCGCGCGGCGGCCACTACACCGTCGACATGCGCAACCTGCAGGTGGGCGCCGGCGTGCTGTTCACCGACGCCGACAACGTCTGGGGCAACTACGCCACCTCGGATCGCGCCACCGTGGGCGTCGACGCCACCTTCGGCCAGAACCTCACCTGGGACTACTACAAGCTCAAGTTCGGCCGTAACGGCATCGCCAACGATGGCGCGGGCGCCTACTCGCGCGTGCACTATTCGCGCGGCTACGTGAACGCCTTCTGGAGCGACGACTGCTTCTGCATGACCTACGGCGACGGGGACGGCGGCACCTATCTGCCGCTGGTGGCCATCGACGTCGCCGGTCACGAAATGACGCACGGAGTCACCTCGCGCACGGCCGGGCTGATCTACTCGGGCGAGTCGGGCGGTCTCAACGAGGCCATCTCCGACATGTTCGGCACGCTCGTGGAGTTCTACGCCAACGAGACCGAGAACCTGCCCAACTACCTGATCGGCGAACGCGTCTACGCGGCCAACAACGGCGTGCCGGTGCCCACCACGGCGCTGCGCTACATGTTCAAGCCCAGCCTCGACGGCATCTCGCCGGACTGCTACGTGCCGCGCCTGGGCCGCCTCAACGTGCATTACTCGTCGGGCGTGGCCAATCACTGGTTCTACCTGCTCGCCGAAGGCGCCACGGTGCCGGCCGGCTTCAGCAGCCTGACGCCCGCGAGCCTGGTCTGCGCCGGCAGTACCGCCCTGGCCGCGCAGGGTCGCGACGTGGTGGCGCAGATCGTCTATCGCGCGCTGACGGTGTACATGACCTCGTCCACCGACTACGCCGGCGCCCGCGCCGCCACGCTGTCGGCGGCTGCCGATCTCTACGGCAGCACCTCGAGCCAGGTCGCCGCGGTGGCCGCCGCCTGGACGGCGGTGGGCGTCAACTAACGCCTGCGACAGGGTTTTCCCCCTTTCCCATCGACCCGCGAGCGGTCGGTGGGAAAGGGCTTGCGGCGCAGTTCTGTCGCCATCACGATTCGGTCTTCCGGCCTACGCGACAAATTCATGTAAGCCGCGCACAATTCGCGGCCGTATTTTTCGACTCGAGCCGTGCGCTTCATGTCCACCCCCGGTCCCCCGCTTCGCCTCCAGCCGCCGGAACCTGCTGCCGTGAGCGCTGCCGCCCCCTCCGACACCGCGCGCCTGGCGCGCGAGATGATCGCGGCCGGCGCGCTGTTCCATCAGCGCGGCTGGGTGCCCGCCACGGGCGGGAACTTCTCGGCCCGCATGGCGTCCGATCGCATGCTGATCACGGCCTCGGGCTGGCATAAGGGCGAGCTGACCGAGGACGGCTTCCTGGTCGCGGACCTCGACGGCACCGCCGAGGACTCCAGCCGCAAGACCTCCTACGAAACCCAGCTGCACTGCCAGATCTACCAGGCCCAGCCCGCCGCCGCCTGCGTACTGCACACGCATTCGGTGGCCAACACGTTGCTGTCGCGCCGCCTGCGCTCGGTGACGCTGCGCGACTACGAGCTGCTCAAGCTGCTGCCCGGCATCAGCACCCATGACGTCACGGTGGAAATCCCCGTTTTCGACAACGATCAGGACATTCCGCGCTTGGCAGCGCGCGTGGATGCCCATATGAAGCAACACGTCGTGCCGGCCTATCTGATCGCCGGACACGGTCTATATGCCTGGGGCAGCACGGTGGCGCAGGCACGCCACCGCGTGGAGGCCCTGGAGTTCATGTTCGAGTGCGAGCTGAGGAGCTTGGAGAACCTGCGATGAGCGAATTGCGTATCTATTCCGAAACCAATCCCGGCAAGGCCGAGGCGGTTTTCACGCGCCTGGAAGACATCCAGACCGCGCTGTCCGAAATCGACGTGGCCTTCGAGCGCTGGGAGGCCTCCAAGCTGCTCGACCAGGACGCCACGCAGGACGAGATCATCGAGGCCTATCGCGACCCGATCGACCGTCTCATGAAGGCCCACGGCTTCAAGAGCGTGGATGTCATCAGCCTGTACGCCGATCACCCGCAGCGCGCCGTCATGCGCGACAAGTTCCTGCACGAGCACACTCACGACGACTTCGAAGTGCGCTTCTTCGTGGAGGGCGAAGGCCTGTTCAACCTGCGCGCCAAGGGCCGCGTCTACGCCGTGCGCTGCACGCAGGGCGACCTGCTGAGCGTACCGGCCGGCACCACGCACTGGTTCGACCTGGGCCCGACGCCGCAGCTCAAGGCGATCCGCCTGTTCACCACGCCCGAGGGCTGGGTGGCGACCTTCACGGGCGACCGGATCGCCGACCGTTTCCCGCGCCTGGAAGCCCCGCATTACGACGCCTTCAAGCGCGCGGCGGCCTGATGATCAAGGCTATCCTCACCGACATCGAAGGGCGAGCCGGAGCAGAACGAGCGTCCAGTGGACGCTCGTTCCGGCGAGCGACCGGCCACGGATGGCCGGGCCGGAGCACGGCGCCAGGGATGGCTTCGGAGTCACCATGCTGAAGGCCATCGTCACCGACATCGAAGGCACCACCTCCTCGATCGAGTTCGTGCACAAGACGCTGTTCCCCTATGCCAAGGCGCACCTGCGCGCGTTCCTGCGCGAGCACGCCGGCGAAGCGCAGATCCAGTCGCTGATCGACGACGTCGAGGCCGTGGTCGGCTGGGACCTGTCGATCGACGAAGCCGCCGACACGCTCGAACAGTGGATCGTCGAGGACCGCAAGCTCACGCCGCTCAAGACCCTGCAGGGCCTGATCTGGAAACGCGGCTACGAGGCCGGCGAGCTCAAGGGCCATGTCTTTGATGACACGCCCGACTACCTGCGCCGCTGGCATGCGCAGGGTCTGAAGCTCTATGTCTACTCGTCGGGCTCGGTGGCGGCGCAGAAGCTCATCTTCGGCCACACCGCCTATGGCGACCTGACGCCGCTGTTTTCGGGCTATTTCGATACCCGCATCGGCGGCAAGCGCGAGGCCGGCTCGTATCGCGAGATCCTCAAGCAGCTGCGCCTGCCGGGCAGCGACGTGCTGTTCCTGTCCGACATCGGTGAAGAACTCGACGCCGCACGCGAAGCCGGCCTGCGCACCACGCAGTTGCTGCGCGATACCAGCGCCACGCCGGCGCCCAGGCACGCCCAGGCACGCGACTTCTCCGATGTGACGCTGGACGACTGAACCCGGCGCGCCGCGCTCAGCCGCGCGGCCGCTGCCAGCACCAGTGCCAGGGCTCGTAGAGATAGCCCTGCGCATTGCCCTTGGGATAGCTCATCGCAAAACCGTGGCGACTGGCGCGATCGCGCAGCCAGGCGAAGGCCGGCGTGGTGTCGAAGGCCGGTTCCAGCGCCCCGACGCCGGCCACGCCGATGTCGACCGCGCGACCCGTGTGATGCTCGCTGTAGCCGGGCGGCGCGTTGATGCGCAGCACCTCGTCGAGCGTCATGCCGCGCCCGAGCTTGTCGCGCAGCAGACGCATCTGGTAGTCCGCGCTGCGAAACGCCGAGATCAGCAGCAGAGTGACGCCATCGCCGGCCGCCGCGTCGCGCATGGCGAGCCAGGCCCGCGCGGCCGTGGGCTGCAGCAGCTTGTCGCGACCGTCGGTGCCCAGGCCCACGGGCGTCAGCAGGCGCGCCTCGGGGTAGCGCTTCAGGCCACGCCGGCGCAGCTGCGCCGGCGTCACGCCCAGCTCGCGCAGCAGCGCGGCGACCTCGCTCATGCCGGCGCGGTGATGCTCGCCAGCACCGCGTCCCAGTCGGCGGCCGGATCGGCGACGACGGCGAACAGCGGATTGAGCAGCGAGGCTTTCTCGTTGTAGCGCAGGCGCGTGCGCTCGGGCAGGCGGATCACCGCCGCACCGGCCTGCTCGGCCACGCACTGGCCGGCGCCCGAATCCCATTCCGAGATCGGCCCGGTGCGCGGATACAGGTCGGCCAGCCCTTCGGCCAGCAGGCAGAACTTGAGCGAGGAGCCGCGGCTGATCGCCTCGTGCGGCGGCGACTGCGCCAGGAAGGCCGCCAGCGCCGGGTTCTGGTGCGACTGGCTGACGATGTAGACCGGGCGCGCGGGCTTGGGCCGCGTCTGCAGGCGACGGCGTTCGCCGGCCTGCAGCTTCCAGCAGCCGGCACCGTCGGCGGCGATCCAGCTCTGCTCCAGCGCCGGCGCGTGAATGACGCCCAGCACCGGGTAGCCCTGCTCGATCAGCGCGATGTTGACGGTGAAATCGGCGTTGCGGCGGATGAACTCCTTGGTGCCGTCGAGCGGATCGACGAGCCAGTAGCGCGTCCAGCCGCGTCGGCGCTCGTAGGGAATGTCGGCGTCTTCCTCGGACAGCAGCGGAATCCCGGGTGTCAGCCGCGCCAGCGCCTCGGCGATGTGGCGGTGCGCGGCCAGGTCGGCGCGCGTCAGCGGCGAATCGTCGCCCTTGCGCGTGATCTCGAAGTCGTTCGAGCGATAGACCTCCATGATGCGCTCGCCGGCGTCCAGGGCGATGCGCAGCACAGGGTCGAGCAGCTCGGCGGGCGTCATGGTTGCAGGTATCGGGACAGGGTGCGGCCTTATGATAGGCCCATGCCTACCGCCAAACCCGACTGGTCGCGAATCGATCACGTGCTGCTCGACATGGACGGCACGATTCTCGACCTGGCTTTCGACAACTACTTCTGGGGCCAGCTGGTACCGCAGCGCTACGCCGACGCGCGCGGGCTGTCGCTGGAGCAGGCCTACGCCGAGCTCAAGCCGCAGTTCCGCGCCATCGAGCACACGCTGCCCTGGTACTGCACCGATCACTGGAGCCGTATCACCGGCCTCAACCTCAAGCAGCTCAAGCACGAGGTGCGCGAGCGCGTGGCCTTCATCGGCAACAGCCCGGCCTTTCTCGGCGCCGTGAAGGCCTCGGGCCGGCCGCTGTGGCTGGTCACCAACGCGCATCCCGACGCCTGGCAGATCAAGCTCGACCAGCTGGGCCTGCGCGCACAGTTCGACGTCATCGTGTCCTCACACGACTACGGCGCGCCCAAGGAACACCCGCAGTTCTGGGACGCGCTGCAGGCCGCTCATCCCTTCGATCGCAGCCGCGCGCTGTTCGCCGACGACAGCCTGCCGGTACTGCGCGCGGCACGCGCCTACGGCGTCGGCCACGTGGTGGCGATGCGGCGGCCCGATTCCACGCAGCCGCCGCGCGAGATCGCCGAATTCGACTCCACCGACGGCCTCGGCGACCTGCTGCCGCTCTAAAACCCGTCGCGGCGACTCAGGGCTGCTGCAGGCGCCGCTCCTCGCGCCGCAGGGCTTCGAGCAGCTTCTGGAAGTCCTCCGGCGGCTCGGCGGTGAAATGCAGCGGCTCGCCCGTGATCGGGTGCTCCAGCTGCAGCTCGCGCGCATGCAGGGCCTGGCGCGGAAACGCCAGTAGCGCCGCGCGCAGGCTTTCGCTCATGCCCACGCCGCGCGCCACGCGACCGCCGTAGAGCGAGTCGCCGACGATGGGCCACTTCAGGTGCGACAGGTGCACGCGGATCTGGTGGGTACGCCCGGTTTCCAGCTTCACGCGCAGCAGCGTGTGGTACTTGAAGCGCTCGGACACGCGGTAATGCGTGACGGCGCGGCGGCCGGCCGTGGTCACCGCCATCTTGAGGCGGTCGCGCGGATGGCGGCCGATATGCGCGTCGATGGTGCTGCCGGCGACGATGGCGCCGGTCACCAGGGCGTCGTACTCACGGCCGATGTCGCGGTCGGCCAGCGCCTCGACGAGGCGCGTGTGCGCGACCGGCGTCAGCGCCACCACGAGCAGACCCGAGGTGTCCTTGTCGAGCCGGTGCACGATGCCCGCGCGCGGCACGTGCGCGGTCTGCGGAAAGTGGTGCAGCAGGGCGTTCTGCAAGGTGCCATTGCGCTGGCCGGCGCCCGGGTGCACGGTCAGTCCGGCCGGCTTGCGGATCACCGCCAGCGCGTCGTCGGCCCAGACCACGTCGATGGGCAGGTCCTGCGCCTCGATGTCGTAATTGGCCTCGGGCACGTCGGCCAGCAGCTGCAGCACGTCGCCCGTGCGCACGGGATCGCGCCCGCGCGAAACCGGCTGGCCGTTGACCAGCAGCTGCCCGTCGTCGATCCACTGCTTGAGCCGCGAGCGCGAGTGATCCTCGAACAGCTTGGCCGCCGCCGCGTCCAGGCGCAGGCCGTCCAGCTCGGGCGGCACCTCGGCAGAGGGACGCTCTTCGGGATTCGAGGGAACCGAGCCCCCGGTTTCGAGGTCATCTGCCTCGTCCGGCGCCTCGTGGCTCATGGGCTATACTCCGCCACCGCTGTCTCCAAGACCGCTACGCGGCCGTTATCCGACTGTGCTTGCTGCACGATTGCTCTCTTCGCCATCCCACGAATGAAGAAATACCAGCGTCCCCTGGCCGTGGCCCTCATGGTCGCGCTCGTCATGAGCGTTGCCGCCTGCAGCAGCAACAAGAAAAAGGGCGGACCGATCGACAACGGGGAGAAGAGCGAGGCTCAGCTCAAGGCTGAGGCCGCCCTATTGTACAAAGTCGCCCGCCGCGACATGGATAGCGCCGAATACCAGTCGGCGATCGCCTACTACGACCAGCTGTCGACGCGCTATCCGTTCACCGAAATCGCCACCCAGGGCGAGATCGAGAAGGTCTACGCGCTCTACCGCAACATGGAGTCCGACAAGGCGCTGGCCGCGGCCGATCGCTTCATGCGCGACCATCCGCGCAACCCGTCGATCGACTACGTGCTCTACATCAAGGGCCTGACCAGCTTCTATCGCGATCCCTCGTTCAGCAGCATGCTGGGCGTGTCGAGCTACCT
This sequence comes from Hydrocarboniphaga sp., assembly GCA_023254435.1. GTDB lineage: Bacteria > Pseudomonadota > Gammaproteobacteria > Nevskiales > Nevskiaceae > Hydrocarboniphaga. Next base: position 2,506 of record JALRLM010000029.1, on the reverse strand, counting down.
GGGCGACGTCACTTCCGACCGTCGCGCCTACGACGACTTCGCCATGCTGCTGCAGCGCTTTCCGGACAGCCGCTTCGCTGGCGACGCGCGCGAGCGCATGGTGTTCCTGCGCAACAAGATCGCCCTGCACGAGCTCAGCGTGGTCAAGTACTACGTCAAGCGCGGTGCCGCCATCGCGGCGGCCAAGCGCGCCGAGCAGATCATCGCCCAGTACCCCGGCTCGCCGGCCACCTACGAGGCGCTGGAGCTCATGGAAGCCAGCTACCGCAAGGCCGGACTGACGCAGCAGGCCGACGATGCCGCCCGCGTGCTGGCCGGCCAGCCGGCCGCCGCGCGCGAATCGCAGCTGGCGCCGAGCACGCCCTGGTACAAGCGCCTGCTGCCCGGCAAGGACGAACCCGCCGAGGTCGCGCCGCCCGCCGCCGAGACCGAGACCGAGCGCAAGATCGAACCGGCGCCCGCGCCCGACGCGCAGAGCGGCGTCAAGCTCGACCTGGGCGCCCAACCGTCGCCGACGCCTGCGCAGCCGGTGCCAGCCGACCAGCCCGGCGCCACCTCCGGCACGCCCTGACCGGTCGTCGCCCGCAACGAAAAAGGCCCGCTTCTGCGGGCCTTTTTCGTTGCTGCCGCCGGCGGCGCGCTACAGGTCGCCGTACTGCGCCGTCAGCGGATAGCGCCGCTCGCGGCCGAAGGCGCGATGCGTGACCTTGGGCCCCGGCGGCGACTGCCGGCGCTTGTACTCCGAGCGCCGCACCAGTTGCGCCACCTTGCGCACCACCGCTTCGTCGAAGCCGCGCGCGGCGATTTCGGGGATCGATAGGCAGTCCTCGACGTAGGCCTGCAGGATGGGGTCGAGCACCTCGTAGGGCGGCAGCGAGTCGGAATCCTTCTGCTCGTGGCGCAGCTCGGCCGAAGGCTCGCGCTCGATCACGCGCAGCGGAATCACCGGCGCGTCGGCCGGTGCCAACGTGTTGCGGTAGACCGCCAGCCGATAGACCAGGGTCTTGTAGACATCCTTGATCGGCGCGAAGCCGCCGCACATGTCGCCGTATAGCGTGCAGTAGCCCACCGCCATCTCGCTCTTGTTGCCGGTGGTCAGCACCACGTTGCCGAACTTGTTCGACAGGCCCATCAGCAACACGCCGCGGCAGCGCGACTGCAGGTTTTCTTCGGTCAGGTCGGGCCTGCGACCGTCGAAGCTCGGCGCCAGCAGGCCTTCCATGGCCTCGAAGGCCGACTCGATCGGAATGATCGAGTAGCGGATGCCCAGGCGCTCGGCCTCGATGCGCGCATCGTCGTTGGACATGCCGGCCGTGTAGCGCGAGGGCAGCGACACCGCCCACACGCGCTCGGGCCCCAGCGCGTCGGCCGCGACGGCCGCGATGACGGCCGAGTCGATGCCACCCGACAGGCCCACGAGCGCACCCGGAAAGCCGTTGCGATCGACGTAGTCGCGCGTCGCCACCACCAGCGCGCGATAGACCGCGGCCTCCTCGGCCAGCGGCTCGGCCGTCGACCCGCGCAGGCCATCGGCATCGAAGTCCAGGCAGTAGACGCCTTCTTCGAACTCGGGTGCGCGGAACGCCAGCTCGCCGCGCGCGTTCAATGCCATCGAGCCGCCGTCGAACACCAGATCGTCCTGCCCACCCACCATGTTGACGTAGGCGATGGGCAGCGCGGTTTCGGCATGGCGCTGGCGCAACACGGCCAGGCGCTCGGCGGCCTTGCCGATCTCGAACGGCGAGGCATTGATGTTGAGCAACAGCTCGGCGCCGGCCGCCTGCGCCTGCGCCGCCGGCCCCGGGCCCCACACGTCCTCGCAGATGCACAGCGCGATGCGCCGGCCACCCAGCTCGAAACTCGCCACCGAGTCGCCGGGCAGAAAATGCCGCTTCTCGTCGAACACGCCGTAGTTGGGGAGCAACTGCTTGCGCGCACGGGCGATCACGGTGCCGTCGCGAATCACCACGGCGCCGTTATAGAGGCCTTCGGGCGCGAACTCCGGCAGGCCGACCACCAGCGTGATGCCCTGCACGGCCTCGAGCAGCCGCTGCAAGCCCTCGTCGATGGCCCGCGGCAGCGCCGAGCGCAGCAGCAGATCGTCGGGCGGATAGCCCAGCATCGCCAGCTCCGGGCAGGCCACCAGCTCGGCACCCTGCCCCTTGGCCTGCTCGGCGGCCCTGATGATCTTGGCGACGTTGCCTTCGATATCACCGACCCAGAGATTGATCTGCGCCAGGGCCAGTTTCATGTCGTGTCGGCGCCAGCGCGCGCGGATTTGGGAAGCATGGTGGCGATTATTCCAGAACCGCCGCCCAGCCGTGCCTGCCCGGCGCGCTCCCCGCCCGCGACGGGGACCCTCACGCGCTCAACGACCGACCATGTTCCCCGGCACCACCCAGGCGTCGAACTGCTCGCCCGTGACGTGGCCCGAGGCCACCGCCGCCTCGCGCAGGCTGCTGCCTTCCTTGTGCGCCTTCTTGGCGATGTAGGCGGCCTTGTCGTA
>JALRLM010000517.1 GCA_023254435.1 Hydrocarboniphaga sp. | reverse complement strand
GGCGCCGGGACGAAGATCACCGAGGCGTCCGCGCCGGTGGTCTCGACCGCGTCGCGCACGGTGTCGAACACCGGCAGGTCGAGGTGCTGCTGGCCGCCCTTGCCGGGGGTGACGCCGCCGACCATGCGCGTGCCGTAGGCGATCGCCTGCTCGGAATGGAAGGTGCCCTGCTTGCCGGTGAAGCCCTGGCAGATGACGCGGGTGTTCTTGTCGATGAGGATGGACATGGCTTACTGCCCCTTGGCCAGACGAACGACCGTCTGCGCCGCTTCGGTGAGGTCGGAGACCGGCGTGACCGCCAGGCCGGATTCGCGTAGCAGGGCCTGGCCCTTCTCCATGTTGGTGCCCTGCAGGCGGGCGACGACCGGAATCTTCAGGCCGACCTGCTTGACCGCGGCGATGATGCCTTCGGCGATCAGGTCGCAGCGCACGATGCCGCCGAAGATGTTGATGAAGATCGCCTTCACTTCCGGCGAGCTGGTGATGAGCTTGAACGCCTCGGTCACCTTCTCCGCGGTGGTGCCACCACCGACGTCGAGGAAGTTGGCAGGCTGGCCGCCATGCAGCTTGACGATGTCCATCGTCGCCATGGCCAGACCGGCGCCGTTGACCATGCAGCCGATGTTGCCTTCCAGCGTGACGTAGTTGAGGTCGTACTTGGACGCCAGGCGCTCGCGCTCGTCTTCCTGACTGGGGTCACGCTGGCTGGCGATCTCCTTCTGGCGGAACAGGGCGTTGTCGTCGAAGTTGAGCTTGCCGTCGAGCGCGAAGATGTTGCCTTCCTTCGTCACGATCAGCGGGTTGATCTCCACCAGCGAGCAGTCGCACTCCATGAAGATCTTGTACAGGCCGCTCATCACCTTGGTGAACTGGTCGGTCTGCTCTTTGTTCAGGCCGATGAAGAAGCCCAGCTCGCGCGCCTGGTAGGGCTGCAGACCGGCGGCCGGCGACACGAACACGTGCTTGATGCGCTCGGGCGTGTTGTGGGCCACTTCCTCGATGTCCATGCCGCCGTCGGCGGAGGCCATGAAGACGATCTTCTCCTGCGTGCGGTCGACCAGGGCCGACAGGTACAGCTCGCGCGCGATGTTCGACGGCTTCTCGACGTACACCGAGTTCACCGGCAGACCCTTGGCATCGGTCTGGATGGTGACCAGGTTCTTGCCCAGCAGATTCTTTGCAACTTCTTCGGCTTCTTCCGGAGACCCCACCAGCTTGACGCCACCGGCCTTGCCACGCGCGCCGGCGTGGACCTGGGCCTTGACAACCACTTTCTCCGTGCCCAGCTGCTTGGCGGCAGCGCGGGCAGCTTCGGGACTTTCAGCAAGAATGCCTTCGGGGACCGGAATGCCGTATCGGGCAAACAGGGCCTTGGCCTGATATTCGTGTAAATTCATGTCTCTCTCTCACTCGGCGGACTAGGCTCAGCTCGGCGATTTTCTACTAAATAGTAGGGACGCGATAGTAGGAGCCCCGGAGCCTCGCCCGGCCCCGCTCTCCGAGCGCCGCCGGATTCGTCCGAGTTCTCCACCCGGTATTTCCCGACCATGCTGATCAAAATACTGCTGCTCGCCGGCCTGGTCTGGGTGGGGATGACCGCCTTCCGCCAATGGCGCCGGGCGCAGGGACCCTCGGCCGTCGATCGCGGCCGCCAGCCGCGCTTCGAGCAGACCGCGCGCTGCGCGCAGTGCGGGGCCTACGTGCCGACATCCACGCTGTCGCGCAGCGGACGCTGCGGTAAATGCTCCGACTGAACCCGCTGCAGCCGCCGATTCCGCCCGCGCCCGAGGAGTGGCGCATCCTGTGGCTGCTGTCGCTGTACCGGCTGCTGCTGGTCGCCGCGCTGTCGCTGATCTTCGGCGCCGGCTACACCGAGCAGCTGTTCCCGTCGGGCAGCGCCCCGCTGTTCCAGTGGACCTGCCTGTTCTACGGCCTGGGCGCCCTGCTGGTGATGTTCCTGCTCGACAGCGGCCGTGCCCGGCTGCAGTGGCAGACGCACCTGCAGATCGGCGTCGACATCGCCGGCCTGAGCCTGCTGCTGTTTTCCTGCGGCGGCACCGCCACGGGCCTGGGTGCGCTGCTGATCACGCCCGTGGTGGGCGCCTCGCTGGTGCTGTCGCGGCGCATGGCCCTGCTGCAGGCGGCCATCGCCACGCTGGCCGTGTTCGGCGTCGAGATCGTGCGCAAGCTGTTCGACCTGCCACCGTCCAACGACTTCACCGCCGCCGGCGTGCTGGGGCTCATGCTGTTCGGCGCCAGCCTGGCCGCCAACGCGGTGGCCCAGCGTGCGCGCACCAGCGAGGCGCTGGCCGAGCAGGTCGGCAGCGAATTCGAAAGCCTGTCGGAGATCAACGACGCCATCGTCGCCAGCATGCAGACCGGCGTGCTGGTGGTGGACGGCGGCGGTCACGTGCGCAGCTACAACGCCGCCGCCAGCCGCTTGCTGGAACTGCAGGGCGACCTGCACGGCATGGTGCTGGAACGCTACAGCCCGGCGCTGGCCCAGCGCCTGCAACGCTGGCGCCACGACGGCCATGCCGACGCCGCTCCGCTGATCGAACGGGATGGCGGCCCCGAGCTGGTGCCGCGCATCTCGCGGCTGGGCAGCCGCTACGACGGTCACGGCGCCGCGCTGATCCTGCTCGACGACACCGTGCGCCTGCGCGAACAGGCGCAGCAGATGAAGCTCGCCGCGCTGGGCCGACTGTCGGCCAACATCGCCCACGAAATCCGCAATCCGCTGTCGGCCATCCATCACGCCGCACAGCTGCTGGCCGAGTCCGACGCCTTCACGCGCGAGGATCAGGCGCAGGACCGCCGCCTGCTCGAGATGATCCGCCGCCACGGCGAGCGCATCGAAAAGATCGTGCGCGACGTGCTGGCGCTGTCGCGACGCGAGCCGCCGCATCCGCAGGCCATCGAACTCAAGGCCAGCCTGGTACGCATGGCCGGCCAGTACCAGGAGGGCTTTCCCGACCAGCCGCGCCCGATCGAGCTCATCGAAATGCCCTCGCAGCTGGCCGTGCGCTTCGATCCCGACCATCTGCAGCAGGTGCTGTTCAATCTCTGGGACAACGCCTTCAGCCATGGCGCGCGCGACGGCGCATCGGTGCTGGTGATGCTCAGCGCCGGCGTCGACGCGCAGGACCGCCCCTTCCTCGACATTGCCGACAACGGTCCCGGCATCGCCGAATCGCTGCGCGAACGCATGTTCGAACCCTTCTTCACGACCGCTCATCAGGGCACCGGCCTCGGGCTTTTTCTGACCCGTGAACTGTGTGAATACAATCAGGCGCGCATCAGCTATTGCGGCGCCGATTCGCAGGCCGACCTGTCGGGGGCCTGCTTTCGCATCAGCTTCTCCAACGCCTCCTGAGCCCTATAACACTCTCGCTTGAAACCCGCGCCCGCCAAGCCCGTCGCCCTGATCGTCGATGACGAAGCGGACATCCGCGAACTCATCGAGATCACGCTGTCACGCATGGGCGTGCGCACCGAGGCGGCCGCCGATCTGGCCGAGGCCCGTGCCTGGCTGGCCGAGCGCAGCTTCGACTTCTGCTTCACCGACATGCGCCTGCCCGACGGCCTCGGCATCGAACTGGTCGAACTCGTGCAGAAGCGCTACGCCGGCATGCCGATCGCCGTCATCACCGCCTACGGCAACGCGCAGGCGGCGGTCGAAAGCCTCAAGGCCGGCGCCTTCGACTTCGTTTCCAAGCCGGTGGACCTGGCCGCGCTGCGCAAGCTCGTGGAGACCGGGCTGCGGCTCAAGCACGAACCCGGCGCCGGCGCGAACGCGCCCGCCGAGCCCGACGACGGCGGCCTGCTGGGCGCCGATCCGTCGATGCAGCGCCTGCGCGAGCTGATCGAGCGCCTGGCGCGCAGCCAGGCGCCCGTGCACATCCACGGCGAATCGGGCACCGGCAAGGAGCTGGTGGCGCGACTGATTCACGAGCGCGGACCGCGCTCGGGCTCGCCGTTCGTGCCGGTCAACTGCGGCGCGATTCCGAACGAGCTCATGGAGAGCGAGTTCTTCGGCCATCTCAAGGGCAGCTTCACGGGCGCGCTGCGCGACAAGGCCGGGCTGGACCAGTCCGCCGAGGGCGGCACGCTGTTTCTCGACGAAGTGGCCGACCTGCCGCTGCACATGCAGGTGAAGCTGCTGCGCGCGCTGCAGGAGCGCCGCGTGCGGCCCGTGGGCAGCGAGAGCGAGCTGGCCGTCAACGTGCGCATCATCTCGGCCACGCATCGCGACCTGGCCGCGCTGGTCGCCGCCGGTCAGTTCCGCCAGGACCTGTACTACCGGCTCAACGTGATCGAGGTGCGCACGCCGGCACTGCGCGAACGCCGGGTCGACATTCCGCTGCTGGCCCGCCATATTCTGGGCCGGCTGGCGATCGAGGCCGGGCTGCCGCAGCCCCCCGAACTCAAGGCCGATGCGCTGGCCGCGCTGGCCGCCTACGCCTTTCCGGGCAATGTGCGCGAGCTCGAGAACGTGCTCGAACGTGCGATGACGCTCTCGGACGGACACTCGGTATCGGCGCAGGATTTGCAGCTGCGGCTGGGCCTGGAGACGCCCGGGGCCACCGTGACGACGGAGCCCGCGGCCAGCATCGACGGCACGCCGCGCCCGGCCCTCGACGAGCAGATCGAGGAAGTCGAAAAGCAGGCGATCCGCGCGGCGCTCGAAAAGGCCCGCTACAACAAGACGCGGGCGGCCGAAGTGCTGGGCATCAGCTTTCGCCAGCTGCGCTACAAGCTGAAGAAATTCAACATCGAGTAGGCGGCAACGAGCGCGCCTGCTCCGGTTCAAGGAGAGACGCGACAATGAAGATGGATCGTGTGCTGCCCTGCGGCCTGCTGCTCGCCCTGCTGGGCGCCTGCAGCAAGCCCGAAACACCGCCCTGCGAGCCCACGAGCCCCGCGACGGTCGCAGCCCCGGCCGAGACGCCCGAGCACCGCCAGCTCATGGCGCTGTTCGCCGACGACTGGGA
>JALRLM010000024.1 GCA_023254435.1 Hydrocarboniphaga sp. | reverse complement strand
GCCAGCACAATCTCTTCAGTGAGGAATGGTTTATGACTGAGATAGAAATGTTCAAGACGCTGTTTGAGGGTCGCACAGATGCTTATGGAAGTTGGGAAGGTGGCTCAGTCAAATCAATTGTGACTCAGGAAAAACACCGGCGAATCCTTATTGAACTGACCAAGGGAGCTGACCTTGTCGCCCCGGCCTCTCTGCACTGGGAGGTCGGAAACGCTTTCTCCGCCATGTTGAAAAAAAAGAAAATAAGCCGCTCTAAAAACGATATGCTCCGCCCGGCTCGTTGCGTACTTACTGGGGAGCCGCCGCGAGTTGCGCCGCCGTCGCGATATCCTCCATCTCCTGAGATGGTCTCACCAACACGGCGCTCTGCGCGAATCTGGGTTGATGCGGCAACAGCATGCGCGACGTCTTTCCTCCCTTCCCTGGTCGCGGGCGGCGTGGCGACAGGCCCGCTGCACCCGGATTGCGTCGGCGCACCGTACAGCAAGCACGCCTGCCATCCCAGCATCGGCATCATCGCATCGCCCGATGCCTGGCGGAGTACGTCAAATGACGCATACCCAAGCCCGCCCCCCGCTGCCTAGCCTGGAATAAGCGCTTCACCGTCCGACGTGCCGGCCGGTATCGAGCGCCGCAGCCGGTCCGCCGCAGCCGCGGGTCGGCGTCTTCCATCTCAGGGCACTTTTTTCGGGGGAAAAATGACGGGTCAGAAGGGGTTTCAGCAGCGCTCATCCACCGCAGTCGCAGCATCCACGGCCGGCATGCATCGCCACGGCCTGGCATTGGCCGCCGCCTTGCTGGCGCTGCCCAGCGCGCCGGCCTTCTCGGCCGAGCTCAAGCTGCCGCCGACCTCGGTCACGGCGGCGCTGCGCTCCAGCTTCGTGAGCACCAACGTCGATGGTCCGGGCGACGACATCAACGACTTCGTTCTCGACAGCGTGCGCCTGCAGATCGGCGGCACCGTCACCGACAACATCAAGTTCACCTTCAACACCGACTACAACAGCGTCACCAGCGAAGTCCTGGTGATCGACGCCATCGGTCAGTTCGAGTTCACGCCGCAGTTCAACATCTGGGCCGGCCGCTTCCTGCCGCCGTCCGACCGCGCCAACCTGCACGGTCCGTTCTACGGCAATGCCTGGGGCTTCGCCATCGACGGCATCCAGGACGGCTATCCGTTCTACGCCGCGGGCCGCGATAACGGCGTGGCCTACTGGGGCGACTTCGATCGCCTGAAGATTTCGGCCGGCGTGTTCGACGTGCCGTCGACCGCAGCCGCCCAGGGCGGCGACGGTGAAGAGCTGGTCTACGCCGCGCGCGTCCACGTGAGCCTGTGGGACATCGAGAAGGGTTACTACCTCAACGGCACCTACTACGGCGACAAGGACATCCTGTCGTTCGGCGCGGCCACGCACAGCATCGACGGCGACACCTCGTTCACCATCGATGGCCTCATGGAGAAGAAGCTGCCCAACGGCGGCGTGGTCAGCGTCGAAGGCGAGTGGGCCAGCTACGAAGGCAAGTCGGGCGGCTACATGCCCGGCAGCGCCGACCCGTTCGACTCCAGCGACGGCGGCTTCGGCCTGCTGGCCTACCTGTTCCCGCAGCCCGTGGGCATCGGCAAGATCCAGCTGCTCGGCAAGTACGCCACCAACAGCTACGACGCCGTCGGCGGCGACATCGACCGCGACCAGCTCGAGCTCGACGTCAACTACGTGATCAAGGCGTTCAACGCGCGCCTGTCGCTGTTCTACATCGACAACAGCTTCGACGGCGGTACCGCGGCCGACTACAGCCAGATCGGCGTCGGCATGCAGCTGCAGATCTGATCTGCACTCCTATCACCACTCATCAAGAACTCAGGTGACACATGAAATTCGCAAAGCAGTTTGATGGCATGAAGAAGGCCGGCATCGCCGCCACCGGTCTGGCCATGTTCGCGCTCAGCGCAATGGCGCAGGCCGCCGACACCATCAAGGTCGGCGTGCTGCACTCGCTGTCGGGCACCATGGCGATCTCGGAGACCACGCTCAAGGACACCGTCCTGATGATGATCGACGAGCAGAACAAGAAGGGCGGCCTGCTCGGCAAGAAGCTGGAGCCGGTCGTGGTCGATCCGGCCTCCAACTGGCCGCTGTTCGCGGAGAAGGCGCGCGAACTGCTGGCCAAGAACAAGGTCGACGTGGTGTTCGGCTGCTGGACTTCGGTCTCTCGCAAATCCGTTCTGCCGGTGTTCGAGGAATTGAATGGCCTGCTGTTCTACCCGGTGCAGTACGAAGGCGAAGAGTCGAGCAAGAACGTGTTCTACACCGGCGCCGCGCCGAACCAGCAGGCGATTCCGGCCGTCGATTACCTGATGAACGAAGTCAAGGTGAAGCGCTGGGTTCTGGCCGGCACCGACTACGT
>JALRLM010000466.1 GCA_023254435.1 Hydrocarboniphaga sp. | reverse complement strand
AGGCGTGCTTGTATCCGTCCCGGCTCGAGCAAGCACTCGACAGCAGGCCGGCCACGAGCGCGGCCAGAATCCACTTATTCACGAATTCACTCCCCTTGTGACTCGCGGCGCTACCGCATGCGGTGACCGCGTTGCTCCATGACCGTCGTCACTGCACGACGACCCCCGCGAAGCTCTTGCAGGATTCGTGCGACTCGGCCGGATCGATTGCGCCGGGCGAGACGCAGTTACGGTTGACGGCGGAATTCGGAGTTGGGAGCGAGGTTTTCAGGGCGCCGGAGCGGGCGGCTGCGCCAGCACCGACGGCGCGTTGGGATCGGAGACGAAGGCGATCTTGGTCACGCCGGCCTTGGAGGCTTCGGCCATGACTTCGGCCAGCACCTGATAGCGCGTTTCGCGGTCGGCGCGCAGGTGCAGTTCCGGCGTCGGCGTCTTGGTGCCGGCTTCGTGCAGGCGGGCGACGGCCGTCTGCAGCGTGATCGGCTCGCCATCCCAGAAGATCTGGCTCTTGTCGTCGACGGCGAAGTCGATCTTCTCGGGCTCGGACTGCAAGGGCTCCGAGCTGGCCTGCGGCAGGTTGATCTTGACCGCGTTGGTCAGCAGCGGCGCGGTGATGATGAAGATGACCAGCAGCACCAGCATGACGTCGATCAACGGCACCATGTTGATCTCGGTCATCGGTGTCGAATTGGATTTGCCGCCGAAGCTACCGAACGCCATGGCGCTTACCCCTTGACGACGCGCACGGTCTGCGCAGCGACGAACTGCGTGCCCGTGGTCAGGAAGGCATAGAGATCGTGGGCGAAGGTGTCGAGTCCGGCCTGCACCACGCGATTGATGCGCACCAGGTAGTTGTAGCCGAGCACGGCCGGAATCGCGACGGCGAGGCCGACGGCGGTCATGATCAGCGCCTCGCCGACCGGACCGGCGACCTTGTCGAGCGAGCCGCTGCCGCTCTGGCCGATGGCGACCAGCGCGTGGTAGATGCCCCAGACCGTGCCGAACAGGCCCACGAACGGCGCCGTGGAGCCCACCGAGGCCAGCACGGTGAGCCCCGACTCCATCTTGGCGTTCTCTTCGTCGATGACCTTGCGGATCGTGCGCGTGAGGAACTCGGCGCCGCTGCCGGCTTCTTCGAGGCGGCTGGCGCCGAAGCGGGCGTGATGCTCGCGCGCGAAGATGGCGTGATGCGCCAGATGCGAGAACGGCTCGTCGGCATGGCGCTGCACGACCGCGCCCTGCACCTCGTCGAGATCCTTGGCGTTCCAGAAGAAGTTCAGGAAGCGCGCGCTGCGGCGACGCTCCATGGCCCCGCGAATGCTCTTGCTGACGATCAGGTACCAGCTCGCCACCGACATCAGCAGCAGGATGACGAGCAGCGTCTTGGAGACGGCGTCCGACTGGCCGATGAAGTGGGCGATGCCGAGGTTTTGAGTGTCCATCCGATGACCGAGTCCCTTTGAGATTTTGTAATAAGACGATGCGCCTGCGACGAGCCGTTCGACCGTCGATCCGCCGCTGCTCTAGTGGCGCTTGAGCGAGAACACGATCGGCACCAGCGCCACGCCTTGCACCGCCTTGTCGCCGAGGCGCGACGGCACGAACTTCCAGCGCTGCACCGCGCGCCGGGCCGCGTCGTCCAGGCGGGCATAGCCACTGGATTGCTCCACGTCCACGCTCAGCGCCTCGCCCGTCTCGCTGACCAGCACGCGCAATTGCACCGTACCCTCTTCGCGCAGCCTTTTCGAGGTGGCCGGGTACGGAGGAAATGGATTCTGCAGGTAAGCCATGTCGTACTGCGGCGGCTCGGGCTGCGCGGGTTCGGGCGGCGCGGAATCGCTGGGCGGCGAATAGGCGGCCACGGGCTCGGGCGGCGCCGGATCGTCGACCGGAGGCGGCGGCGCGACGATGGCGTCCGGCACGGGCTCAGCCCGGGCGGCGGCGATCAGCGGCTTGGGCTTGGGTTTGACGATGGGTTCGGGCGGCGGTGGAGCCGGGGGCAGGGGCTCGGGCGGTTTCACCTCGGGCTGCGGCGGCGCCAGGAACGACACCGACAGCGTCTTCGGCGGCTCGACCCTGGGCGCGTGGCTGACCCAGATCAGCGCGCCGATCAGGCCGGCGGCGTGCAGCCCGGTGACGCCGATCAGCGACGCCAGACGCAGCCGGCGATAAGGCAGGGGGCCGGTGTAGGAACCGGCAAAGGCGATCTGGCCCGACATGCGACGACCGGCTGCTCAATATTGAGAACGATTCGCATTATAGGGATCGGCGGCGGGATTGGACAGGCCCCGTTCATGACGCGCACGACGAGGCGCGGGCCCGAATGTCCATCGGGCCGTGAAGGGCTGTTGGAAACGGCGGATGAGGTCCGCATCGCGCGGCAGGCGATGCCGGTCCGGTACGGCCTGAGCCTCGCCGAGGCGAGGTGCCGCGGGTCAGACCGAGCCCAGCGTCCTGGTGCCCTGGCGCAGCGCGCTCAGGCCGCGGGCGTCGTAGCCGGCGGCGGCGAAGCCCAGCGGGGTCGATTGCTGCTGGCCCTGGGCGAGCTGCAGGTTCATCTGGATGCCGTTGGCGCGGTTCTTCTGCTGGCAGCGCGTCAGCAGCAGCTCGAAATCGTGTATCGGCAGCCGTGCCGGCAGTCGCTGCTGGCGCAGCCGGGCCTGCAGGCGGCCCAGGGTTTCGAGCGCGTCGGTTTTCTGCCGGCTCAGACGCGTCACCGTCAGCACATCGCGCGCCTGCAGCGCGGCCTGCTCGTCGTCGAGCAGGCCCAGCAGCGAGCGCAGCTCCTGCAGGCCACGCTCGAACAGCAGGTCGATGTCGTCGGGGGCGTTCATCTCGATGTTGGGGACGTGGTTTGGAAACGGTTCCGGATGGGCTTTAGAACAGCGACGGCGTGGAGCCCATCATCTTGTCGGCGACGCGGTCGGCGTCGACCTGGTAGCGGCCTTCGGCGATCGCCGCCCGCAGCGCTTCCACGCGTGCGCTGTCGAACGAGGGCTCGCCGCCGATGGAACGATCGAGACTTTGCAGCTGCATGGCGTCACCGGTGATCTGTACGGTGTCCTCGGTGGAGCGGGCGGCAGGCGCGGCGGTGCTGGCGGCCGAGGTATAGGCCGAGCGGGCGCTGGACAGGCGATCGGTCGCGGACGTGAGCGTCGGGGCGATGGCCGAAGAGGTGTCGATGCTGTTGCTCATCACGGAACTCGCGGTTGGGGCCTTTGGGGCCGTCTGAACGCCCTATCGGCTCGATGGGGCGCAACTTTAGCGTTCGATTCGAAGCCGGCGGGGAATAGGCATTTTTGTCTAGGCCTATTGCCTGCGGTACCACCGTCGGGCGGTTGTGCCCCTTCGGTGGTCGGTTCAAAACCTGGCGCTACAGCGAGCTTATCGGCACCGCCGCGCAAAACTGCAGCGCCGTTGCCGATCGTGACAAGCGCAGGGTTGCGGCTACAAGGGAACCTCCACGGCGCCATCGTCGCGCAGCTGTCCCTGGACCACGCGCCGCGAGGCGCTGTTTTCCACCGTCACGCGGTCGCCCGGAGCGGCGTCGCCCAGGGCCTTGCCCTGGGCGCGGACCTCGAAGCCGCCGCTGCGGCCGATCAGGGTCACGAGTTGGCCGCGCTTCACGGTGGCGGCGCGTGCCAGGTGCTGCGGGGTCAGGGCGGCGCCGGCGGCCAGCGGCCGCGACAGCATCTGACCGGCGACGAGCTGGCCGTCGGCGACGTAGCCCTGGGCCAGCGTCGCGGTGTCGCGCGACTCGGTGCGGAAATCGGCGGCCGTGGCGACGCTGCCGGCTGGCAGATTGCGCGTGGCCACCAGCACGGCCTGCTGGCGGCTCAGGCGCACGGGCACGTACAGCGTCCAGGTCTGCGGTGCGGCGCAGCTCACGGCCACGGTCCAGCGATTGCCGCTACTGGCGCCGCGCT
>JALRLM010000456.1 GCA_023254435.1 Hydrocarboniphaga sp. | reverse complement strand
CCGGCGGCGCAGGCGGCCTTCCTGCACGTAGCGGTCGATGCCCACGGTCAGCGCGTAGGGCAGTTCCTGGTGCAGCGTGCGGATGAGCTTCTCGCGCACGATCTCGGAGGCCTCGAAGGCGTCGTCGTAGCCGACGATCATGTCTTCGGGATACAGCGCCGGCCCTTCGGGCAGGCGATCGAACAGCTCCTTCACGAGCGGCTTCAGGTTGCTGCCGCGCGTGGCCGACACCGGCACGATGAAGGCGAAGTCGCGCTTGGCCGCCAGGCGCTCCAGTTCGGGAAACAGCGCGTCCTTGTCCTCGATGCGATCAACCTTGTTGACCAGCAGGCCCACCGGCGCCTTGACGTCGGCCAGGCGCTCCAGCACGGCCTGGTCCTCGTCGCGGAAGCCGCCGGCCTCGACCACGAACAGCACCAGGTCGACGTCGTGGATGGCATTGGCCGCAGCCTGGTTCATGACCTGGTTGAGCGCCTTCTTCTCGCCACGATGCAGACCGGGCGTGTCGACGAACACGATCTGCCCGCGCTCGTCGTGCAGCACGCCCTGGATGCGGTGCCGCGTGGTCTGCGGCTTGTGCGAGACGATGCTGACCTTGCGCCCGATCAGGGCGTTGAGCAGCGAGGACTTGCCCACGTTGGGGCGACCGATGATGGTGACGATGCCGCTTTGCATGCTGCCAGCCTGTGAAAAAGATCAGGAATCCGCGCCCAGCCTAACCCAGGCTCGGCAGCGTCGGGGAATGATTGAGGGAAATCGGGCGTTTTCGCTACGCCGCCGGCGGCGCCTGCAGGCGCTGCAGCAGCAGCTCGGCGGCCTGCTGTTCGGCCGCGCGGCGACTGTTGCCGAAGGCCTCGGCCGTGTGCTCCAGGTCCAGCAGGCGGGCGCGCACGACGAACTGGCGCCGATGCGGCGGGCCGGACTCCGACAGCACCTCGTAGATCGGCAGCGGGCGCGAGCGCGCCTGCAGCCACTCCTGCAGGCGCGTCTTGGGATCCTTGAGCGTTTCGGGATCGGGCAACTGCTGCAGTTGCGACTCGAAGCAGCGCAGGCAGACCTCGCGCGCCACGTCGAAGCCGCCGTCCAGGTAGATGGCGCCGATCACCGCCTCGAAGGCATCGGCCAGTACCGAATCGCGACGCCAGCCACCGCTCTTGAGTTCGCCTTCGCCGAGCTTGATCGCCTCGCCGAGCTTGAGCTCGCGCGCGAGGATGGCCAGCGTGGGCTCGCGCACCAGGCTGGCGCGCAGGCGCGACAGCGCGCCTTCTTCGGCCGTGGGGCGCTGGCGGAACAGGTATTCGCCGATCACGAAGTTGATCAGGGCGTCGCCGAGGAATTCCTGGCGCTCGTTGTTGGCGCCGACGTGCGAGCGGTGCGTAATGGCGCGCTCCAGCAGGTCGGCATCATTGAACGCATAACCGAGCTGCTGCTGCAGCACCTTGTTGGCCTTCGACACCACGCCCACGATCTCAGCCGTCGACGCCCGCCGACTCGCCGCGCAGGGGCTTGTCTTCGGCGAACTGCAGCACGATGGAGATGTTGTAGAACAGGTGCGCGCGCGCCTCGTAGTCGTAGGACAGCACGCGTCCCGTCGCCAGCCGGCGGATCTTGATGTCGCGCGGCTGGATGATGGTGATGTCCTCGATGTCCCAGCGCCGCTGCATGCGGTCGCGGATCAGGGTCGGATCGGCCATCGACAGCTCGGGGTCTTCGGCGATGCCGTTGACCAGCCGCGCCACTTTCATCTGGTTCAGATACAGCGGCAACGTCTTGATGACGACGATCGCGATCAGCGCGATCAGACCGAGCAACAGCAGCATCGAAATGGCGGTCAGGCCCTGCTGTTTGTCCGGTCGACGCATGTTGAGGCTCCCCGATAAGATCAATGGATCGGCGAGAAGATGCGCGAGAAGATCGGGCGCATGCTCTGGCTGTCCCAGCTCATCCAGATGAAGAACGCACGGCCGACCAGGTTGGCCTCCGGAATCGTGCCCCAGCCGCGGCTGTCGAAGCTGCCGTCGCGATTGTCGCCCATGCCGAAATACTGGCCCGCCGGTAGCGTGATCTCGTCGCCCGAGCACAAGGCCTTGTTGACACCGCCCATGGCGGTATCGCAGAGCCCTTCGGCCGGGCGATTGGGATCGACGATGATGTGGTGGCGCACGCCCGAAAGCGTTTCCACCATGCGATAGCGCACGTCGGTGGTGGTGCTGTTGCTCGACGCGGAGTACACGCCGTCGGCTTCCAGCTTCATCGCCTCGCCGTTCACGTACAGGGTCTTGTCGCGATAGGCCAGCTTGTCGCCGGGCACGCCGACGATGCGCTTGATGAAGTCGGTCGACGGGTCGCGCGGCCAGCGGAACACCACGACATCGCCGCGCTTGGGCTCGCCGTTGCCGAAGAAACGGTGATGGAACACCGGATCGCGCAGACCGTAGCTGTACTTGTTGACCAGGATGAAGTCGCCCTTGATGAGCGTCGGCAGCATCGATTCCGACGGAATGCGGAAGGGCTCGGCCACGAACGAGCGCAGCATCAGCACGGCGAAGATCACCGGAAAGAACGAGCGGCAGATGTCGATGATCATGCCCGGCTTGGCGTCACCGATGACACTGCGGCGACGCCGTGCCAGCCACATCTTGTCGATGAACCAGCCGATGCCGGTGACCACCGCCAGGATGGTCAGCACCACCGCGAAATCAATATGGACGTCCGACATCTTTTCGCCCTGCTCCCTTTTCTTCGCCTGTCCTACCGTGCCGGTCTGGGCAGCGGCATCAATCCTTGGTGCTGGCCTTGCGTTCCACGCCAAGCACGGCCAGGAACGCCTCCTGCGGAATTTCCACGGCGCCGACCTGCTTCATGCGCTTCTGGCCTTCCTTCTGCTTTTCAAGAAGCTTCTTCTTGCGGCTGATGTCGCCACCGTAGCACTTGGCCAGCACGTTCTTGCGCAGCGCCTTGACCGTCGACCGCGCGATGATCTTGGCGCCGATGGCCGCCTGGATCGCCACGTCGAACATCTGCCGCGGAATCAGGTCCTGCATGCGTTCGCACAGATCGCGTCCGCGCGCGTACGCCGCATCGCGATGCACGATCGACGCCAGCGCGTCGACCTTGTCGCCGTTGACGAGCACGTCGAGCTTGACCAGCGGCGCTTCCTGGAAGCGCAGGAACTCGTACTCAAAGCTGGCGTAGCCGCGACTCACGCTCTTGAGGCGATCGAAGAAGTCGAGCACCACCTCGGCCATCGGCATCTCGACTTCCATCTGTACCTGGCTGCCCATGTACTTGAGGTTGCGCTGCACGCCGCGCTTCTCCATGCACAGCTGCATCACCGGGCCGACGTAGTCGGGCGGCATCAGCACGCGGCAGTTGATGATGGGCTCGCGGATATCCTCGAATTCGCTTCCTTCGGGTAATTCCGCCGGGTTGTCGATCTTGCGCGTCTCGCCGAGGTTGTCGGTGATCTCGTAGATCACCGACGGCGCCGTGGTGATCATGCTGATGTCGTACTCGCGCTCCAGGCGCTCCTGCACGATCTCCATGTGCAGCCTGCCCAGGAAGCCGACGCGAAAGCCGAAGCCCAGCGCGGTGGAATTCTCGGGCTCGTACTGCAGGGCCGAATCGTTGAGGCGCAGCTTGGACAGCGACTCGCGAAAGTCCTCGAAGTCGTCGGCGTCGATCGGGAACATGCCGGCGAACACGCGCGGCTGCACCTTCTTGAAGCCCGGCAGCTGGCCTTCGCAGGGGCGCACCGGATCGGTCAGCGTGTCGCCGACCGGAGCGCCGAAGATGTCCTTGATGCCGGCGATCAGGAAGCCGACTTCGCCGGTCTCGAGCGCGTCCTTGAACACGCGCTTGGGCGTGTGCACGCCCAGCGAGCCGACTTCGTAGTCCTTGCCGGTCGACATCACGCGCATCTTCTGGCCGCGGCGGATGCGGCCGTTGATGACACGGACGAGCGAGACCACGCCCAGATAGTTGTCGAACCAGGAGTCGACGATCAGCGCCTGCAGCGGACCGTCGGGATCGCCGTCGGGCGGCGGCAGCGTCGCCACCACGGCTTCGAGCACGTCGCCGACGTTGAGACCGGTCTTGGCCGAAATGCGCAGGGCGTCGGTAGCCGGAATGCCGATGACGTCCTCGATCTCCTTGGCCACGCGCTCGGGTTCGGCGTTGTGCAGGTCGACCTTGTTGAGCACGGGCAGAACCTCGAGGTTCTGCTCCAGCGCGGTGTAGCAGTTGGCCACCGACTGCGCCTCGACGCCCTGACTGGCGTCGACCACCAGCAGCGCGCCTTCGCAGGAGGCCAGCGAGCGGCTCACTTCATACGAGAAATCGACGTGGCCGGGCGTGTCGATCAGGTTGAGCTGATAGGTCTCGCCGTTCTTCGCCTTGTAGTCGAGCGAAACCGCCTGCGCCTTGATGGTGATGCCGCGCTCGCGCTCGATGGGATTGTTGTCGAGCACCTGCTCGGTCATCTCGCGGGCTTCGAGGCCACCGCATAGCTGGATGAACCGGTCGGCCAGCGTGGACTTGCCGTGGTCGATGTGGGCGATGATGCAGAAGTTGCGGATGTTCGCTTGTTTCATAAACCGCTACGGAACCCGCGGCGCCGGCGCCGGGCGGCCGACGCCATGAGATAGAGAGAAGTTGCGCAGTATAGCGGCTCGCCAGGGTCGCCGCCGTCGCGCTCAGCGCGGGTTTCGGCGGGTTTCGGCCCGGCGATGCTCGGCGAGCCAGTCGGCCATGGCCCGGGGGTCGAAACGCGTGACGCAGACCGAGTCGCCGCCCGGGTCCATGAGCACCGGAATCTTGAGCCCGTAGCGCCGGCGCAGCTCGTCGTACTCGTCGACGTTGACCTCGTCGAGCTGCCAGGGTTCTTGCGGAAAATGCTCGACCAGGGCCTGCGCCATCTCCTCGCAGAGATGGCAGTCGGGACGTCCCAGCAGCAGAAGACGGGGCATCGGGCGGGCTCTAGCGGGCGGCGTCGGGCGCCGGCACGTCCAGCGGCAGGAACGACGGCGAACCGCCGCGATTGACCAGGATCGGCACCGTCACGCCCGGGGTCAGCAGCGAAACGATCTCGGCCAGGCGCTGCGGGGAGCTGACTTCCTGCCCGGCGATGGACTGGATCACGTCGCCGCGGCGGATGCCCGCGCGCGCCGCAGGGCCGGCCGACACCGAGTCCACGAGCACGCCACCGCCGACGATCTGCAGGCGCCGACGCAGGTCGTCCGGCAGGTTCACCACGCCGATGCCCAGCTGCACGCTGGACGGCGCGGGCTCGGGCGCCACGGCGTCGCCGTCGTTGCCGAGCTCGCGATCCTGGTTGCTCAGCTCACCGATCTCGACCTTGATCGACACCTTCTTGCCGTCACGCTGCAGTTCCATCGGCACGACCTGCCCCGGATCGACGTTGCCGACCATGGGCGGCAGCGCGCGCGAAATGGGCAGCGGCTCTCCGTTGAAACTCAGGATCACGTCGCCCGGCTTGATGCCCGCACGCTCGGCCGGACTGCCCGGCGTCACGCTGGCGATCAGGGCCCCCACGGGGCGCTCCATGCCGAAGGTCTGGGCCAGGTTGCGATCGACTTCCTGCACCACCACGCCGAGCCAGCCGCGCGTGACGCGCCCCTTGGCCTTGAGCTGGGTCGCGACCTTGACGGCGACGTCGATCGGAATCGAGAACGACACGCCCTGGTATCCGCCCGACTGCGAATAGATCTGCGAATTGACGCCCACCACCTCGCCGTCGAGGTTGAACAGCGGGCCGCCCGAATTGCCCGGATTGATGGCCACGTCGGACTGCAGGAAGGGCACGTACTGCTCGGAAATCAGATTGCGATCCTTGGCCGAGACGATGCCGGCGGTGACCGAGTAGTCGAAGCCGAACGGCGAGCCAATGGCCAGCACCCACTGCCCCGGCCGCAGGCGACTGGCGGTACCGGCCTTGATCGCCGGCAGGCCGCGTGCGTCGATCTTGAGCAGCGCCAGATCGCTGCGCTCGTCCGAACCGACGACCTGCGCCGAGAACTGCCGACGATCGAGCAGACGCACGATCACTTCCTTGGCGTCCTGCACGACGTGGTAGTTGGTCAGGATGTAGCCGTCCTCCCAGAGCACGAAGCCCGAGCCCAGCGGCTGCGGCGCGCCGGGCTGCTCGTCTTCGGGAGCGGCACCGTAATCGTCGTCGCTTTCGGGCGGCAGCTGGCCGGGATCCTGCGGACGATCGAGAAACCGGCGCAGCCAGTCGGGCGCGTCCTGCGGACTGTCGGGCGACGGCGTGGCGCCCTCGCTGCTGCCGAGCGCCTCGGAAGGGTCGGCGGCCACGGTGCTGATGTTGACGACGGAAGGGCTGACCCGCTCGACCAGGTCGGCGAAATCGGGATAACCGCCCGTCGACGACGGGCGCGAGCAGGAGACGAGCAGCGACAACAGCAAAGTCGACGCGGCAACGGCTGCAAACTTCAGCCGTGGCGGGCGTGCGGCATCAATCATGGGGCTGGAACTCCCGACTGCTCCGCAAGCCGCGGAGCGAAATGTCGGGACATTCTAGGGGAGTCGCCAGCGAAATGAAGCCTGCGGCAATTCCCGGTTCAGGCTTGGGTTTTCCAGGCCCGGGCCGCGGTCGCGGCCCACAAGTCCGGCTCAGCGGCGCGGGTCGCCTTCGTTGGCGGCGGTGTTTTCGAAGCGGGCGTAGCGCATGCCCGAATCCGCCTGCTCGGCCAGCGCGGCATTGCGACTGGCGATGTAGTCACGCAGCAGCGCGGCGTATTCCTCGTCGGCGAAGGTCGGGCCGGGATTCTCACCGGTCAGCGACACCGAGCGCAGGCGGCCGGCACGAACGCTGTTGAGCGGGTTGCTGACGCGCACCTCGCCCGAGTAGCCCGCCGAGCCCGACGCCCCCTGCTGCACGCCGGTGAGACCGTGCTGCGGACCGAGGAACAGCACCGCGGCGGCGCCCATCGAGG